>NZ_JBEOWJ010000035.1:0-124756 GCF_040295965.1 Streptosporangium sp. NPDC002544
ACCGTCAGATTCGCGCGGGTGGCCAGCGCGGTCGCCAACGGCGGCGAGTTCACGATCACCGTCAACTCCCGATCCACCGGCAACGCCTGCACCAGGCGGCCCGTGGTCGTGCCCGCGTCAATCACGATCGCGCCATCTTGCGGCAACTCGGCCAGCGCCGCCTTGGCGATACGCTCCTTCTCCGCCGTCATCACCTCATCGCGGGCGGCCAACTCGGGTTCGAACCCCAGCCGCTCGACCGGAATGGCGCCGCCGTGCACGCGCCGTAGCACACCCGCGCGCTCCAGCGCGGTCAGGTCCCGGCGGATCGTCTCGGTGGTGACGGCGAACTCCTCCGAGAGCGTCACCACGTCCACACGTCCGATGGTCCGCGCCCGGCGCAGGATCTCCTGCTGTCGCTCCTCGGCGTACATGCTGTTGATTCACCGCCGTTTCAATGTTGTTTCAGCTTTATTTACACCCGAATATGTTGGAACGTCAACGGTCGGCTTCCGTCAGGCTGAGTCGAGCATGAAAAACCTAGGTGTTTACCTGGAATGTGGGCACGCATGGGCCGGAGGGGGCGGATGCCCGAGACTTTGGAGTGCGTTGGAAACGGTGCCCCTCGCCGAGGGTGAGGTCCCCTCAGCCGGGAAACGAGATGTGGGCGGACGGCACGTGGGCGGTCAGCCAGACGCCGTTGGCACTGATCTGGAACTCGTGACCCGCCCGGTGCATCTCGCCTGAGCGAACGACCAGCACGACCGGCCTGCCCCGGCGCGCACCCACCCGGGTCGCGGTTTCCCGGTCGGGGGACAGGTGCACCGCGTGCCGGGTCATCGGCCGCAGGCCGTCCTCCCTGATGGCGGCCACGCGCGAGCCCACCGTTCCGTGGAACAGGATCTCGGGCGGCTCGACCGCGGGAAGGTCCAGGTCGACCTCGACCGTGTGGCCCTGGTTGGCGCGGATCCGGCCACCTTCTATGGTGAAGCGCCGTTTGTCGTTGCCCGCGACCACCTGTGCGAGCTCGTCGCGGGTGATCGCGAAGCCGTGCCGCGCGGCGGCGGCGAGCAGGGCGTCGATGTCCGCCCACCCCTGCGGGCCGAGGACCAGCCCGATGCGCTCGGGCTGGTGCCGGAGGTGCGCGGAGAGATATTTGGAGACTCGAACCAGTCGTCTGCTGTCCATGGGACAACAGGATGCTGACCCGCCCCGCCGCTTTCCAGCGGGTTCGCGCGGGGCGGTTCCCGGCCTCGGGGGGACGGCCTCAGCCGTCGGCGGCCCAGCCGTGGGTGCGCTTGAGCACGGCGGCCACGCGGGCGAAGCGCTCGGCGTCGAGGATGGAGCCCTCCCGCCGGATGTCGTCCTCGTTGAGGGTGAAGATCCGGTCAAGGCGCAGGTAGGAGACGCGGTTCTCCCGGTCCCAGCGACCAGGGCCGAGCTCCAGCCAGTCGCTCGGGTCGCCGCTGCCGCCTCGGCTGGACAGCATCAGCGCGAGCAGCTTGCGCCCGTGGCGGCCGACGACCAGCAGCGGCCGGTCCTTGCCGCGGTTCGGGTCCTCCTCGTAGGGGACCCAGGCCCAGACGATCTCGCCGGGGTCGGCGAGGCCGTCGAGGTCGGGGGAGTAGTTCAGGGTCGCCGCCCGGTCGACACGGTAGACCTCGCTGACCGCGCCCCGAGCCGGTCGGGGGTCCTCGCCAAGATCACGCACAGGCGCAGCCTATTGCAGGTGCGCGGTGCCCTTCAAAGGGGGGTGGCTCCGCGGGCGGGTGGGTGCCGCCCGCTGGCCGGGCGCCAGCGGGGCGGCGGTCGGTCCGGGGTATCCGGACCCGGTTCGGATACGCGGCTCAGCCGCCGCTCTTGCGGCGGAAGGAGCGCTTGGCCGCAGCCGGGCCGTGAGCACCGTGGATCTTCGAGGCGTTCTTCCCCTTGCCCCCGGCGTTCGCGTCCGCCTGGGCGAGCTTCTTGCGCTCCAGGGCCTCGCGGAACTTGCGCTTCAGTTCGTCGTCGGAACTCTCAGGCTCCTCCGGCGTGACGTCAGACATGCAGACCTCCTGATCTGGCCGATCTGGCTGATCCGGGCGGACGGTCCCACCCTGGCCAGCCGGACCTCATCCTCTCATGTTTCGAACATGGGTCCGGCTGGCTGGAACACGTCGCGGGCCTGACCGCGAGGGCCGGTCGCCGCCGGTGCCTTTGGCGGCGGCCGGGACGTGTGGTGACACGGGAGGGTGGGCACTCCCGCTAGTTCAGGTCCATGGCCATCAGCAGCAGCAGTCCGGCGAGATGGCCGACGACCACGAAGACGATCACGAAGACGAAGACGAACTTCGCCGGGCCGTGCTCGAAGTGCCGGCCCTCCTTGAGTGCGGGGCGCGCGGCCTGGCGCTCGGCGATCCGCTCCTCGATCGACTTGCTGTGAAACATGGGGATCCTTTGCTCGCCGATGCTTGGGGCGATAATAGTTTGTGTATTAATTATCGTACTATGTCGGGTGGAGGTGCGCGTGAGTGACATGACTGATCCCCTGAGTCTGGAGAGCCAGGTGTGCTTCGCCCTGGCGGTCGCCTCGCGCAACGTCATCGGGGTCTACCGGCCGCTGCTGGAGCCGATGGGGCTGACCCACCCCCAGTATCTGGTCATGCTCGCCCTCTGGGAGCAGGCGCCGCTGTCGGTCAAGGAGCTGAGCAAGCTACTGAGACTCGACCCCGGTACGCTGTCCCCGCTGCTGAAGCGTCTCGAGGCCGTTGGCTACATCCGGAGGCAGCGTGACGGCCAGGACCAGCGTGTCCTGGCAGTCTCGCTCACGCCGGAGGGCCGAGGGCTGCGGGACGAGGCGGAGAAGGTTCCGCCGGCGATCGTCAGGCGTCTGGGAATGAACCTGGAGGAGCTCCAGGAGCTCCACCGGTCGCTGAACCGGGTGATCGCCGCGGCGGACGGCGCGCATCACTGATTCATGTGGAGAGGAAAGGCTCATGGCTGGAAGCCACGGAGGAAGTCCGAAGTCTTGGCTTGCGGTGATCATCATTCTGCTGGGGTTCACCGTGGGAGGCGTGGCCCTGTGCCTCGGCCCCAACTGGATGTTCTTCTGGATCGGGACCGGGATCGTCGCGCTCGGCGGAGTGGTCGCCCTGGCGGTCGACATCTTCTCGGATGTCATCATCGATGCCCCCCGGGTGCCGCTGGACAACGGCAACAGCTGATCAGGCCTCCTGCAGCGCCTCCTCGACAGAGGTGAAGACCTCGAAGGAGGGGCGCAGGCCGGTGATGGCGAGGATGCGCTCCAGGGTGCCGTGCACGCCGACGAGCGCCAGACGGACACCCAGAGCGCGACTTCGCTGGAGCGCCAGGATCAGCTCCGCGACCCCGGTGGAGTCGCAGAAGGTGAGCCCCGTGACATCGGCCACGATCAGGGAAGGCGCTTCGGCCTCCCATGCCCTCTCCATCTCCAGGCGGAAGGCGGGGGCGTGCCGGTAGTCGAGCTCTCCGCGCACCTGGACGACGAACACCGTCCCGAGCAGCCTCGATGAGGCGGTGAAAAAGGTCATGGTCGGCTCCTTCGCCCGCGGGTGACAGGGCGGGCTGCCCTTTTTCCTACCAGGTCCGGTGCCGCCGTGCTTCCGGAGGGCGTCAAACGACCCGGTAGAGCAGCTCGGGCCGGCCGACCCCACCGTACTGGGGAACCCGGCGGGTGATTCCGCTCTCCGTCAGGTGCTCCAGGTAGCGGCGGGCGGTCACCCGGGAGACGCCGATCGCCGCCCCGGTGGTCTGGGCCGACAGGCCGCCAGGGGATTTGCGCAGCTCCGCCAGCACGGCGTCGAGAGTGGCCTGGGTCATCCCCTTGGGCAGGAGGCTCTGCGCCGGGCCCCGCAGCGCCGCCAGCGTGCGGTCCACCTCGCCCTGGCCACTGGCCTCTCCCAGGCCCTCCACCGACGAGCGGAACTCCGCGTAGTGGGTGAGCTTCTCCTTGAGCGAGGCGAAGGTGAACGGCTTGAGCAGGTACTGGGCCACGCCGACGGAGACCGCGGACCTGACCACCGACAGGTCCCGCGCCGAGGTGACCGCTATGACGTCCGACATCACGCCCGCCGCCCGCAGCGTCCGGCACACCTCAAGACCGTGCATGTCGGGCAGGTAGAGGTCGAGCAGGATCAGATCGACCGGGTGGCGCCGCAGGAAGCGCAACGCCTCCCCGCCGGACCTGGCCACCCCCGCCACCCGGAAGCCGGGCACCCGCTCCACGAAGACCCGGTTCGCCTCGGCGGTGATCTCCTCGTCCTCGACCACCAGTACCGAGATCATCACATTTCCTTTCCGCGCAGCGGCAGCCGTACGGTGAACACCGCGCCCGTCTCGCTCTCCGGGACGATATGGGCCGTCCCCGTCGCATGGGGTGCCCGCACCGGGTGACCGGCCTGGACGGTCCCGCCGACCTCGATCGTTCCGCCCAGACGGCGGACCGCCTGGCCGACCATGGCCAGCCCGAGGCCGCGGCCGTCGCCCTTGGTGGTCCATCCCCTGCGGAAGGCCTCGCCCGCCGTCGTGGGGTCGAGCCCCGGGCCGCTGTCGGCCACGCTGATCACGAAGGCCGTCTCGTCGGCGCGCAACCGCACCTCCACCCGGGCGGGCGGGGTTCCCGCCATGGCCGCTTCGACCGCGTTGTCTATCAGGTTGCCGACGATCGTCACCAGATCGCGGGTGTCCAGGCCGAGGTCGTCGAGCTCGCTGTCCGCGGCGATCGCCAGCTCCACCCCCCGTTCCCCGGCCTCGGCGCTCTTGCCCAGCAGCAGCGCGGCGAGCACGGGTTCGCGTACGGCGCCCACCACCCGGTCGGTGAGCTGCTGTGCGGCCCTGATCTCCGCGGTCGCGAACGCCACGGCCTGCTCGGCGCGGCCCAGCTCGACGAGGGTGATGACCGTGTGAAGCCGGTTGGCCGACTCGTGCGCGGCGGCCCGCAGGGAGTCGGCGAAGCCGCGCTCGGCGTCCAGCTGCCCGGCCAGGGACTGCAGCTCGGTGTGGTCGCGGAGGGTGACCACGGTGCCGAGCGAGCGGTTGCCGGAGCGGACCACCGCCGCGTTCACCACCAGCGTCCACTCCCCGGTCATATGGATCTCGTCGGTGCGGTTCTCGGCCGTCGAGAGCCGCTCGCTCAGTGCGGAGGGAAGGCCCAGCTCGGTGACGTGCCGTCCGTTCACCTCGCCCGCGAGGCCCAGGAGCTCCCTGGCGCCGTCGTTGCAGAGCGTCACCCTGCCCGCGTCGTCGACGAGCAGCAGTCCCTCCCGTACGGCGTGCAGGATCGCGTCGTGGTACTCGTACATCCGGCTCAGCTCGGTGGGGCCCATGCCGTGGGTCTGGCGGCGTAGCCGGGCCCCGACCAGGTAGGTGCCCGCCCCGCCGAGGGACAGGCCGAGCAGGCCGATCAGCGCGGCGCCGGCGATCTGGCCGCGGAGCCTGACGCTGATCTTGTTGATCGTGATGCCCGCGCTGACCAGGGCCTTCACCTGGCCGCGGTCGTCGCGGACCGGGGCGACGGCGCGGACCGAGGGACCGAGCGTGCCGGTGTAGGTCTCGGTGAAGGTCTGCCCGGCCAGGGCGGGCGCGGTGTTGCCGAGGAAGCGGTGGCCGATCTGGGCCGGGTTGGGATGCGTGTAGCGCACGCCGTCCAGGCTCATGATCGTGATGAAGTCGACCCCGGTCTCCTGCCTCACCCGTTCCGCGTACGGCTGCAGGACCGTCGAGTCGCCCAGGGAGGCGAGGACGGAGGGGGAGTCGGCCACGCTGATCGTCACCGCCCTGGCGGTGCCGACGGCCTCCTCGACGAGCAGGTCGCGCATCTGCAGGAAGGCGAGCAGCGCGCCACCGGTCACGGTGACGCCCACGACGACGATCTGCAGCGCCAGCATCTGCCTGGCCAGACTCCAGCCACGCACCTGTTTGGAAAGCTCCCGCAAGTTCACGAACGAAATGTACGCAATGGTGACTTAGATCACAGCGTCGGCGGATAGTCGCTCGACCGGATTTTTCTTCTACCACGGTGGAGACACGCATGAGCGCGGCCCGAGACAGAACACACTACCTGTACATAGCCGTGATCGCCGCAGTGATCGCCGGCGTCACCGTCGGGCTCGTCGCTCCCGATCTCGGCAAGGAGCTGAAGCCACTCGGCACCGCCTTCGTCGCCCTGATCAAGATGATGATCAGCCCGATCATCTTCTGCACCATCGTGCTCGGTGTCGGATCCGTCACCAAGGCCGCCAAGGTCGGCAAGGTCGGCGGTCTCGCACTCGGCTACTTCCTCGCCATGTCGACGGTCGCGCTGGGCATCGGCCTGATCGTGGGCAACCTGATCGACCCCGGACAGGGCCTCGCGCTCACCGACGAGCTCCGCAAGGCCGCCGAGGCCGAGGCGGCCAAGGGCGGCGAGAGCGACACGGTGACGTTCCTGCTCGGGATCATCCCCACCACGCTGGTGTCGGCGTTCACCGAGGGTGAGGTGCTGCAGACCCTGCTCGTCGCGTTGCTCGCCGGGTTCGCCCTGCAGGCGATGGGCGAGCGCGGCAGGCCCGTGCTGAACGGCATCGCGCACATCCAGCGGCTCGTCTTCCGGATCCTCGCCATGATCATGTGGGCCGCCCCCGTCGGCGCCTTCGGCGCGATGGCCGCGGTCGTCGGCGCCACCGGCGTGGACGCGCTCAAGAGCCTCGGCGTCATCATGCTCGCCTTCTACGTGACCTGCCTGCTCTTCGTGTTCGTCATCCTCGGTCCGATGCTCTGGCTGGTGGCGCGGATCGGGCTGCCCTCGCTCCTGCGCTACCTGGGCAGGGAGTTCCTGCTGATCCTGTCGACCTCGTCGTCGGAGTCGGCACTGCCGCGGCTGATCGCCAAGATGGAGCACCTCGGCGTGAGCAGGCCGGTCGCCGGGATCACCGTGCCGACCGGTTACTCCTTCAACCTGGACGGCACCGCCATCTACCTCACCATGGCCACGCTGTTCGTCGCGAGCGCCACCGGCGCGCCGCTCTCCTTCGGCGAGCAGGTCTCCCTGCTGGTCTTCATGATGATCGCGTCGAAGGGCGCCGCCGGGGTCACCGGCGCCGGCCTGGCCACCCTCGCCGGGGGCCTGCAGTCCCATCGCCCCGACCTGGTCGACGGTGTCGGTCTCATCGTCGGCATCGACCGCTTCATGTCCGAGGCGCGGGCGCTGACCAACTTCGCGGGCAACGCGGTCGCCACGGTCCTGGTCGGCACCTGGACCGGCGAGTTCGACCGGGAGCGCGCGGCCGAGGTGCTGGCGGGGAGGGTCCCGTTCGACGAGACGACCCTCCTGGACGACGACGATGACGGCGACGACACCCCGCCGCCCGCCGCGCGCTCGGACGACCCGGTGATGTCACCGGCATAGCGGGAAACCGGGCGGCGGGCATGCGGGCCGGTGCCGGACACTCGTCTCGGGGGAGCGAGTGTCCGGCCCCGACCGGCTGATGTTCGGCAGTGACTGGCCGGTGGCCATCCTCGCCGGAGACTACGCCAAGGTGTGGCGGGAGACGGGCGTGCTGCTCGCGGGCCTTGGCGAGAACGATCGCGCGGCCGTACTCGGAGGTACGGCCGCGCGCTTCTACGGGATCGAGGTCTGACCGTGCTGGACCGGCTCAGGCCGACCGGTGCAGGAAGCCGATGCTCGCGGCGAGACCGCGGAGGTCGACGCCGAGGCGGTACAGGATGGAGACCGAGGCGTTCGAGCCGTCGGCCAGCAGGCCCTTGAGCAGGTCCTCCCCGGTCACCCCGGAGTGGCCGCCGGTGCTGACGGCGACCTCGACGACCTTCCTCGCCCTCGCGGTGAGGGGCAGGTCTCCGGCCGGGCCGCTGAGCACCACGTTCAGCGGGCGCAGCCGGGAGCGCGACAGCCGCCACGCCAGGGGGTCGTCCCGCCGGGCGGGCAGGCGCCGCCTGATCTCGTCCAGGTCGACGCCGATGGCGGCCAGCAGCTCGCGGTCGCCCGCCAGGCCCCGTGCCGCCTCGCGCTCCCCGATCTCCGCGCGGACCGCCTCCGGGGTGACACCGAAACCCGCCGCCGGCCACGACTCCGCCAGGGCGAGCAGGAGCATGTCCTCGTCGAGCGTGGTGCGGCCGTGGTCGAGTGCCAGTAGCCCGGCCCGGACCGTGGTCCGCCGGGCCTCGGGGGTGAATCTCGCGAACATTGTCAGCTCCCGCCGTCGATGATCCGGTGTGCGTGCTTGCGGTGCGCCGTCTGCCGCCTGACGCCGAGCGCCGCGGCGATGACCTCCCAGGACGAGCCCTGGGCCCTGGCCTCGATGACGTGCGCCGCCTCCAGCTCCTCCAGGAGCCTGCGCAGCGCCGCCACGGCCGCCAGCGCAGCCACCGGGTCCTCGCCGTCGACGGCCTTGGAGAACTCGCTCAGCGATCCCATGTTGTCAGCATAAGCTGACAGATTCACTTTTGTCAGCTTATGCTGACGGTATTCCTGGCACCCCGCACGCTTCGGGCGGGGACACGCTAGCGTGCAGGGGTGGATGGGACCTTCACCGTCGAGGAGGCGCGGGCGCTCATGCCCGCGCTGCTGGAGCGGGCCGCCGCGTTCGTGACGATGCGGGGAGAACTGGCCGAGCTCGCGTACGAGCTCCGCAGCACCGGCACCTCGGAAGCCGGCGGGCTGGCCGAGGCGAAGGCGTACGAGGCCAGGCTGGAGGAGATCCTCGGCTGGTTCGAGGAGCAGGGCGTCGAGGTCAAGGGCGTCGCGCCCCTGCTCGTCGACTTCCCCTCGGTGCTCGACGGGGTTTCGGTGCGGTTGTGCTGGCTCGAAGGAGACCGCGACCTGGCCTGGTACCACCGCGACGAGCTGGGCTTCGCCGGTCGCCGGCCGCTTCCCTGATCGCGGGTCTCCTCCAGGGCGCGATTACTCGATCACCAGGTTGACCGGGATGTTGCCACGGGTCGCGTTGGAGTAGGGGCAGACCTGGTGGGCGGCCTCCACGAGGGCGGTGCCGGTCTCGCCGTGCAGCTCGTCGGGCAGCTCGACGCGCAGCGTCACCCCGAGCGCGAAGCCCTTGCCCTCCGGGTGGAGGCTCACCTCGGCGGTCACCGACGCCTCGGAGACGTCGACCTTCTCCCTCCGGCCGACCAGCTGAAGCGCGCTGGCGAAGCAGGCGGCGTAGCCGGCCGCGAACAGCTGCTCGGGATTGGTGCCCTCGCCGGAGCCGCCCATCTCCCGCGGCGGCGCGAGGGTCACGTCGAGGCGCTTGTCGGACGAGACCGCCCGGCCTTCCCTGCCGTTGGCGGTGGCGATGGCGGTGTAGAGCGTACTCATCGGGATCCCCTTCTTGGTTTTGGACAACTCAATTGTGTGCAATTTAGTTGGTGGCAGTCAAGTTCGGTATAATCAGGACCGTGAAGATCTCCGTCGAGAACCTCGTCTGTTTCGACGTGCACGCGGCCTCGCGGGCGCTGGACGCGGTCTACCGCAGGGTGCTGCGCGAGCTGGGCCTCACCTACCCGCAGTACCTGGTGATGACGGTGCTCTGGGAGCGCGGGCCGGTGACGGTCAAGGAGCTCGGTCTCACGCTGCGGCTCGACTCGGGCACCCTGTCACCGCTGCTGAAGAGGCTGGAGGCGGCGGGCCTGGTGGGCCGCGAGCGCAGCGCCTCCGACGAGCGCTCCGTGCTGGTACGGCCCACGCCCGAGGGCGCCGAGCTGGGGGAGCGGGCGTGCGACGTCCCCGGCCGGATCTTCGAGGCCGCCGGGCTCGCGCCCTCGGAGGCCCTCGACCTGCAACGGACCCTGCGCCGGGTCATCGCCTCCCTCGACGAGTCGTCGCGATGATCACGGCCGACGACGTGCGCCGCGTCGCCATGGCGTTGCCCAGGACCGAGGAGAGGCTCGTCAGGGACCGGGTGACGTTCCGGGTGGGCCGGATCGTCTACGCCGCGATCTCGCCCGACGAGACCTCGATGGGATTCGCCTTCCCCAAGGAGGAGCGGGCCGCGCTGATCGCGTCCGCGCCGGAGACGTTCCACATGCCCCGGCCCTCCGACGAGCGTTACAACTGGGTGCGGGTCCGGCTCGCGGCGATCGACGCGACCGAGCTGCGCGAGCTGGTCGAGGACGCCTGGCGGATGGTCGTGCCCAAGCGGGTCGCGGCCGCCCACTTCGGGGAGCCGGTGGTCAGGAGGTCCCGCTGAGATGGACCTCCCGGGCCAGCCTCGTCGTCTGGCCGGTGGAGCGCTGCCAGGTGGCCCCGGCCGGGTGGGCGGTCAGCAGGACCATGATCCAGCGCTCCCCGGGGCCGACCAGGCCGGTGCTGTGCAGTACGGGACGGCCCAGATCGGGCACGGGACCGGCTCCGGCGGGTGCCGCCGTGGTGACCCCGCTCGGTGCGGTGGCGCCCAGGGCCACCGGAGCCGCAGCGGCGGAGGTGAAGGCGGCGGAGGCGGTACGGGCGGCGGGAGAGGTCGCCGGGCGGCAGCGGACCGGGGGGGTGGAGCCGTACCCCGACCAGCCCTGCTTGACCGCCCACGGCCCGCGCACCCCGCGGGGGATGCCGAAGTACTGGTCGAAGCCGTCGGAGCCGCACTGTCCGGCCCTGCGCAGGTGGCCCAGGATCAGAGCGCTGACCTTGGGGTCGGCCCGGTCGAGCAGGTAGCGGTAGGTCTTGACGACGTCCATCGCGCTGAGCGAGGTGTAGCCCCAGAAGCCTGGTTTGTCGGCCGGTGGGGGAGCGGTGTCGGTGAGTTGTAGCTTGCGTGCCATCCGCTGGATGATTCTTCCCTGACCGCCTCTGCTCCAGAAGGAGGTCGCGGCGGCGTCGTCGCTGACCCGCAGCATGACCTTGAGCAGCGCCAGGTCCTTCTTGGAGACGTCGCTGTGCGACTCCAGACGGTCGATCGCGATGAGGATCTTCACCACCGACGCCGACCGGAACCTCCGATGCGCGTTGCGGTACTCGGTCACCTTCGCGGTCTGCCGGTCGAAGACCACGTAACCGGCGGTCACCCCGGCCGGGACATGCGGCTTGCCAGGGGCGGTGGCCGAGGCCGGAGTGGTGGCCGCCAGGAGGGGGAGGGCGGTCGCGAGGACCGTCAGCAAACGCATCACGGGACAAATGCCTACCAGATCCCGGCGTCGGCGGCAGGAGGACGGCCTCTGGGAGGGATCGCTCCGGGGCGTTCCGTGAAGATCCGTGCCATGGAGATCCACTCCGAGCCGTCGCTCCCGGAAGCGCGCCTCGGGGCACGTCGGGCCTGCCGGTCGATCTCTCACGATATAACCAACTAAACATGTAGAGATTACGGGTTTTAATGTTACTGTCGTTGTATGTCGGCAGTTCCCCTGCATCTCGCCGTCGCTCTCGACGGCGCCGGATGGCATCCCGCGGCCTGGCGCGACCCCGCCGCCTCCCCGAAAGCCCTGTTCACCGCCGCCTACTGGGCCCAACTGGTGGCCGAAGCCGAGCACGGCCTGCTCGACTTCGTCACCATCGAGGACTCCCTCGCCCTGCAGACCACTCTTCTGGACGGCCACGACGGCCGTGTCGACCAGGTGCGCGGCCGGTTCGACGCCGTCCTGGTGGCCTCCAGGATCGCCCCCCTGACCAGCCGGATCGGGCTGGTGCCCACGGCGACCACCACGCACACCGAGCCCTTCCACGTCGCGAGCTCCATCGCCACCCTCGACTACGTCAGCACCGGGCGGGCCGGATGGCGCGCCCAGATCTCCGGGCGCCGCACCGAGGCGGCCCACTTCGGCCGCCGGGAGGTTCCCGAGCTCCGCCCCGAGAACCTCGGCGACCTCGACAAGGTGGGTGTCGTGCGGGAGCTGTTCGCCGACGCCGCCGACGCCGTCGAGGCCGTGCGGCGCCTCTGGGACAGCTGGGAGGACGACGCGATCATCCGCGACGTGGCCACCGGCCGGTTCGTCGACCGGGACAGACTCCACTACGTCGACTTCGAGGGGACGAGCTTCACGGTCAAGGGGCCCTCCATCGTGCCGAGGCCGCCCCAGGGGCAGCCGCTGGTCACCGCGCTGGCCCACTCCCGGCTCCCGTACGAGTTCGCAGCGCGCGGCGCCGACGTCGTCTACGTCACGCCACACGACAGTGAGCAGGCGCGGGCCATCGTGCGCGAGGTACGTGAGATCTCCGGGCAGGTGCGCGATCCGGCCGCGGAGGAGCTGAGGATATTCGCGGACCTCGTCGTCCTCCTCGACGACGACGCGAAGGGCGCCCGCGAACGCGGGGCACGGCTCGACGAGCTCGACGGCGCCACGTACACCTCCGACGCCGCGATCTTCACGGGTACCCCGGGAGAGCTCGCCGACCTGCTCCTGGAGTGGCGCGCGGCCGGGCTGCAAGGGTTCCGGCTCCGGCCCGCCGTGCTGCCGACCGACCTGACCGCGATCACCCGCGGCCTGGTGCCCGAGCTGCGCGGACGCGGCGCCTTCCGCCACGCGTACCAGGCCGGCACGCTCCGCGGCCACCTCTACCTGCCCCGACCCGCCAGCCGCTACGCAGGGAGCCGACGATGAAGCAGGTCATCCTCGCCGCCCACTTCCCGGGCGTGAACAACCACACGGTCTGGAGCGATCCGGCCTCGGGCAGCCAGATCGACTTCGCCTCCTTCGTCCACCTGGCGCGGACCGCCGAGCGCGGCAGGTTCGACTTCTTCTTCCTGGCCGACGGGCAGCGGCTGCGCGAGCAGCGCGGCAGGATCCACGACCTCGACGTGGTCGGCCGCCCCGACTCGCTCACCGTGCTCTCAGGACTGGCCGCGGTCACCGACCACCTGGGCCTGGCCGGGACCATCAACGCCACCTTCAACGAGCCGTACGAGCTCGCCCGCAGGCTCGCCACCCTCGACCACCTGTCCGGCGGCCGGGCCGGGTGGAATGTCGTCACCTCCTCCGACGCGTTCACCGGCGAGAACTTCCGCAGGGGCGGCTTCCTGGAGCACTCGCAACGCTACGAGCGGGCCGAGGAGTTCGTCCGGACGGTCCGCGAGCTCTGGGACTCCTGGGCCGCCGGCGACCTCGTCGCGGACCCGGCCGCGGGCACGTTCGCCAGGCGGGAGGCCGGGGAGTTCGCCCACCGGGGCACCCACTTCGACATCGGCGGCCACTTCACCGTGCCGCGCGGCCCGCAGGGCCACCCGCTGACCATCCAGGCCGGAGACTCCGAGGGCGGCAGGGCCTTCGCGGCGGCCACCGCCGACGCCGTCTTCTCCCGGCACAGCAGGCTCGAAGAGGGGCAGGCCTTCTACCGCGACATCAAGTCGAGGCTGGCCGCGCACGGCAGGTCCCCCGACTCGCTGAAGATCCTCCCCGGTGTCACGTTCGCGCTCGGTGACACCGACGCCGAGGCCCAGGAGAACGCCGACCACATCCGCCGCCAGCAGGTCAGCCCGCAGACCGCGATCCTGCTGCTCGAGCAGCTGTGGAACCGCGACCTGTCGGCCTACGACCCCGAGGGCCCGCTGCCCGAGATCGACCCGGACGTCTCGGAAGACTCGATCATCAAGGGCCGGACCCGGATGTCCAGGGACCCGCTCGCCACGGCGGCGGAGTGGCGGGCCCTGGCCGAGTCCAAACGGCTCGGCATCCGCGACCTGGTCATCGAGGTGACCGGCAGGCAGTCCTTCATCGGCTCGCCCTCGCGCGTCGCCGAGGAGATCAACGAGTTCGTGCAGAGCGACGCCGCCGACGGCTTCATCCTGGTGCCGCACCTCACCCCCGGCGGCCTGGACGGCTTCGTCGACAAGGTCGTCCCGTTGCTGCAGGAGCGCGGAGTCCTCCGCGCGGAGTACGAGACCACCACGCTACGCGGTCACCTGGGGCTGGAGGAGCACCGTTGAAATTCCTCGCCATCACCCTCATCGTCCACGGCCCCAACCCCGTCACCGGCGAGCTCAAGTCGACCAACGCGCGCCTGCGCGAGGTGGTCGAGAACGCCGTGCTGGCCGAGGAACTCGGTTTTGACGGCTTCGGCGTCGGGGAGCGGCACGAGCGCCCGTTCATCTCCTCCTCCCCGCCGGTCGTGCTCAGCCACATCGCGGCGAAGACGTCGACGATCAAACTGTTCACCGCGGTCACCACGCTGAGCCTGCTGGACCCGGTACGGGCCTACGAGGACTACGCCACCCTCGACCACCTCTCCGACGGCCGCCTGGAGCTCATCATCGGCAAGGGCAACGGAGCCGCGCAGGCCCAGCTCTTCCATGTGACCGGCGAGGACCAGTGGGAGCGCAACCGGGAGGGCTACGAGCTGTTCCGCCGCCTGTGGCGGGAGGACAGGGTGACCTGGTCCGGTAGGTTCAGGCCGTCCCTGACCGACGCCGAGACCTGGCCGCGCCCGCTGCAGCGGCCCATCCGCGTCTGGCACGGCAGCGCCACCAGCAAGGAGTCGGTGGACCTCGCCGCCCAGTACGGAGACCCGCTGTTCTCCGCCAACGTCAGCAACCCGGTCGAGCCGTACGCCGAGCTGATCCGTTACTACCGGGAACGCTGGGAGTTCCACGGTCACGACCCCGCCGACGCCCTGGTGGGAGCGGGCACCGCCGGGTACTACGCGGCCAGGAACTCCCAGGACGCGATAGAGACCTACCGGCCGATCTTCAACGCCAGGCTGGAGCTGTTCAAGAAGGTCGGGGTGGACCCGGTCTTCCACACCCTGGAGGACGCGATCGAGCGCAGCTCGATCCTGGTCGGCAGCCCGCAGCAGATCATCGACAAGGTGCACCGCTACCACGAGCAGCTCGGGCACGAGGTCATGCACCTGCACGCGGACGCGGACGGCCTCACCGACAAGCAGCACCGGACGGCACTGGAACTCTTCCAGAGCGACATCGCCCCGGTGCTGCGCGCGGAGATCCCCAGCAGACCGTTCCCCCGGTACGAGGACACGGAGCACGGGGGGCGCTCATGACCTCCCTGTCCGTCCTCGACCTGGCCCCCGTCCCGTCCGGTGGCACGCCGGGCGACGCGCTGCGCAACACCCTGGACCTGGCCAGGCGGGCCGAGGAGTTCGGCTACCTCCGCTACTGGGTGGCCGAGCACCACTTCGCGTCCGGCGTCGCCAGCGCCGCCCCGGCCGTGCTCATCGCCCTGGTGGCCGCCGCGACCAGCACGATCAGGGTCGGCTCGGGAGCCGTACAGCTCGGGCACCAGACCGCGCTGTCGGTGGTCGAGCAGTTCGGTCTCATCGACGCGCTCCACCCCGGCCGGATCGACCTCGGCCTGGGCCGGTCGGGCCAGCGCAAGGCCGAGTTCGCCGAGCTGGCGAAGAAGGCCCCGCCCGCGCCGAGGCCCGCCAGGGTCGTGGACGGCCTGCTCATCCCCGAACCCTTCTCCTTCACCGCGCTCGCGAGGTCGCCGCTGCTCTCCCTGTACGGCTCGCTGCTCCAGCAGCCCGGCGCGGAAAGCCCTGACTTCGCCGACCAGGTGGACGACATCGCGGCGCTGATCGCCGGCACCTACCGCTCCCCGGAGGGGGTGGCCGCGCACGCGGTGCCCGGCGAGGGCGCGGACCTGCGGCTGTGGATCCTGGGCAGCAGCGGCGGGCAGAGCGCGCAGGTGGCGGGGGAGCGGGGGCTGCCGTTCGCGGCGAACTACCACGTCAGCCCGTCCGGTGTGCTGGAGGCCGCGGAGGCGTACCGGGAGGCGTTCAAGCCCTCGGAGACCCTGGCGGAACCCCACCTGATCGTTTCGGCGGACGTCGTGGTGGCCGAGGACGACGAGAGGGCCCGCGAGCTCGCCTCCCCGTACGGGCTCTGGGTCCGCAGCATCCGCAGCGGTGCCGGGGCGATCCCCTTCCCGACACCGGCGGAGGCCGCGGCCCACGAGTGGAGCCAGGAGGACCGCGCGCTGGTCGCCGACCGGCTGGACACCCAGTTCGTCGGCTCCCCGCGTACCGTCGCCGAGAGGCTGCGCGTCCTGCGTGACGTCACCGGCGCCCACGAACTGCTCGTCACCACCATCACCCACGACCACGCCGACCGGGTCCGCTCCTACGAGCTGCTCGCCGAGGAGTGGTCGAGGCTCGTCGCCTGAGCCCCAGACGGCCTGCCGGGCGGACACCGTCCCGGCGCGCCCAAGGCCGGGGAGGCCGCCCGTACTCGGCCTCCCCGGCTTCCTGCACCCGGCACCCGGTGGCGGCCACGGCCGCCGCCGAAGATATTTCCGGCGTGATGTCGAGAACGCGTCGTCGGCTCCGACGTCCCAGGTGAGACGCCCCTGACGAGGGCGTCCTGAGATTCGCCGCCGGAAGAGAACCGCCCCGTGCCGGGTGCGGGAAAGGACAAGACATGAAGAGCTCTGCCCTCGGCAGCATCCTGCTCGGTAGCGTCGACCCCGTCAGGCTCCACGCCTGGTACCTCGCCGCGCTGGCACCCGAGCACTTCGGAGACGGCTTCATCGACTTCGGCGGTGTCCGGGTCCTCTTCGAAAACCGCACCGACGTCGCTCCGGCGACCGCCGAGCCCGGTCGGGTGATCTTCAATTTCCACGTGGAGGACGCCCGTGCCACGGCCGCGCACCTCGACGGTCTGGGGGCGACCTGGCTGGTCGAGGTCGAGCGGCGGGACGCCGGGCTGTTCGGCACGCTGGTGGATCCGGACGGCAACTACATCCAGATCATCGAGCTCAGCGAGGAGTACCTCGCCGCGGCGGAGCGATGACCTGTGGGCCCGGCCGCGTCCGTCGCCGCGGCCGGGCCCACATATCAGGTCGGGTATCAGGCCGGGCGCGTCAGGCGCGTTTGGCGATGGCGGTGATGAAGGGCTGCATGATCCGGGCGGCCAGCGGGCCGAACGCGGCGAGGATGAGCACGTAGGCGGCGGCCAGCGGGCCCAGGTCGGGATGGACCCCGGCGGCCACCGCGAGACCGGCGATCACGATGTTGAACTCGCCCCGGGGGATGAGCGCGATTCCGGCCCGAGCCTGTCCGGCTCTGGCGATACCCGCCCGGTGGGCGGCGTAGGCGCCGGTGAGCAGCTTCGTGATCATGCTGATCACGGCGAGGAGCACGGCCAGCCCGGCAACCGGGAGAATCTTGGTCGGATCGGTCTGAAGGCCGAAGAAGACGAAGAACACCGCGGCGAACAGGTCGCGGATCGGGGTGAGCAGTTCCTGGGCGTCCTCGGCCAGCTCGCCGGAGAGGGCGATGCCGACCAGGAAGGCGCCGACCGCGGCCGAGACCTGGAGCTGCTGGGCCACCCCGGCGACCAGCAGTGCGAGACCGATGACCTTCAGCAGCAGCACCTCGGAGTTGGGGCTGGAGACGAACGCCTCGATGAACCTGCCGTAGCGGAGCGCGACCAGCAGCACGACGCTGACCGTGCCCAGTGCGATCGCCACGGCGATCGCACCGCTGGCGAAGCTCAGCCCGGCCAGCACCGCGGTGAGGATCGGCAGGTAGACGGCCATCGTCAGGTCCTCGAAGACCAGCAGCGACAGCACCACCGGTGTCTCGCGGTTACCGATCCACCCCAGGTCGGACAGGACCTTGGCGGTGATGCCGGAGGAGGTGGCGTAGGTGACACCGGCCATGGCGATGGCGGCCACCGGCCCCCAGCCCAGCAGCAGCGCGGTGATCGCGCCCGGCGCGGCGTTGAGCACCAGGTCGACCACGCCCGCGCGGGCGTTGCCCTTCAGGCTCGTCACCAGCTCGGAGGCGTTGTACTCCAGGCCGAGGGTGAGCAGCAGCAGGATGACGCCGAGCTCGGCGCCGACGGAGGTGAACTCCTCGCTGGTGGCCAGGGGCAGGATGCCGCCGGTGCCGAAGGCCAGTCCGGCGATGAGATACAGGGGGATGGGCGAGATGCCGACTTTGAGGGCCAGTGCACCGAGGATGCCGAGCCCGAGAAGGACAGCACCGAGCTCAAGAAAAAGAATAGCCGTGTGCACCAGGTTTCCTACCCGCCGGACAGGATGTCGGAGACGGCGGAGGTGCTCTCCGGGCTGCCCACCACGACCACCACGTCGTTTCCGAGCAGCCCGAAATCAGGGGCGGGGCTGGCGAACACCTGGCCCTCGCGAACCACGGCCACGATGGAGGCGCCGGTGCGGGTGCGGACGCGCGCGTCCCCCATCGGCCGGCCGGCGTACGGCGAACCGGGCACGATCGGCAGTTGCAGGCTGACGAGCCCCTCGACCTCGCTGTGCAGGGCGTTGAGGCGCTGCACGATGCGCGGGGCGCCGAGCAGTTCGGCGAGCGCGTCGGCCTCCTCGTCGTTCAGTTTTATGGTCTCGCATGCGCTGTCGGGATCATCCGGGTCGTACAGCACCAGGTCACGACGGCCCGTGCGGTGAGAGACGATTCCTATTCGCCTGCCAGACCGCGTCGTGAACTCGTGCCGCAGCCCTATACCTGGCAGTGCCGTCTGCTCGACCTCCACCGTGCCAGCTCCTTGCGTGTGTATGACTGATTCTCTTGCCAGGAGAACCTACCAACTCGGGCTTTGTCGAGTGACGCCGAGCATAACCGGTATTACCGATTTGTTTTGTAGGTTAAGGAGTCCTGTCCGAGGCGATCGCCGTCTCGTTCCAGCGGGCCGCGATCGGCCTGGCCCTCGTCGCGGGGCTCGGTCGCGTGGGCGAGAACGCCGTCGACCCGCCGCTGCAGATGCTGCGGGCGCTCCCGCTGTTCGGCCTGATCTCGCTCTTCATCCTCCGCGCCGACGTGATCGTCTGCTCGACGAGCCGTTCGGCGCCCTGGACGCCTTGGCCGCGCTCTCCTTCGGCAAGATCGGCGAACCAGGTGGGCGGGCACGGCAACCGCCTGGTCATCACCGGCTCCCTTCACTAGGAGCCCCTACATCGGCGCACTACCAGCCGCAACCCTTGATCCAACAAACCGCCGGTAGGTGTTGCTCGAGGGCGGGGCGTTGACGCGCCACATTCGTTGACGTTAGCGTGCATTATTTGACGCATCTGTCGAGAAATTAGGTGATGCCTCATGGCGAAGGCTCGCGGCCTCAGCGCCCCCCCATCCGACCGAATGTCCCGTGTTCGGCTGCGCACACTCACCTCCATCGCCATAGTGACCGCTCTCACGGCGGCCGGCTGTGGCGGTGCGGGGGCGGGGAAGCACGCCCCCGATCCAGCCGCCGCCGTCGTGGTGCGGCTCAACTCCGACTGGGACTCCCTCGACCCGGCCAAGACACGGACGACCAACGGCTACCAGCTCGTCACGGCCCTGTACGACAGGGTGGTCGCGGTCGAGGGGGGCAAGGTCGTCCCCTATCTCGCCGAGTCCTGGAAGCAGACCCCCGACTCGGTCACGCTGACCTTACGCAAAGGCGTGACGTGCGCCGACGGTGCGGAGCTGACGCCGGCGGCGGTCGCCGCCTCGCTGAAGCGGCTCGGGGCCGAGGAGACCGGCGCGCCGTACGCCAACCTGGTCTTCGGCAACGCCGGATACACCGTCGAGGCCGACGACGCCGCCCGTACGGTGACGGTGAAGACGGGCCGGCCCTATAGTGACCTGCTGATCGGCCTGGCCCAGCCGATGGCCTCGATCGTCTGCCCCGGAGGACTGCGCAGTTCCGACACCCTGGCCGCCACTCCGGCCGGGAGCGGGCCCTACACGCTGGGCGGGACGACCAGGGGCGCGAGTTACACGCTCAAGGCCAGGCCGGGATACGCGTGGGGTCCGGCAGGCCACACGGGTGCCTATCCGCGCGAGGTGACCTTCCGCGTCGTGCAGAACGACAGCACAGCCGCGAACATGCTCGGCTCGGGCGATCTCGACCTGGCGTGGATCGGCGGGCCGGACGTGCGCCGGGCCCAGGGGGACAAGTCGCTGACCGCGGTGACGCAGTCCATCTACGGGGCGTTCTTCCTGGTGTTCAACCAGGCCAGTGGAAGGCCGGGGGCCGACCCCGCGTTGCGCGCGGCGCTCGCTGGGGCGGTCAGCGCCACGGACTTCAACACGTCGGCCTTCTTCGGCGCGGGTGATCCGGCCGCCAGCCCGGTGAGTCCCGAGGTCCCCTGCCATAACCAGGTCAGACCTCCCGTCGCCACGGTCGACTCGGCTGCGGTGACCAAGGCGCTCACCGAGGCGGGCTGGTCCCTGGAAGGGGGCGAGCTGGTCCGGGACGGCAAGCAGTTGAGGATCAAGCTGCTTGGCTCGACCGACTACGCGGCCGGGTTCGAATACGTACTGGAGGCCCTGCGCAAAACCGGTGCCTCCGTCGAACTCCAGCTCGTCGAGCTCAACGCCTTCGCCGAAACCCTGTTCAAGGGCGACGACTGGGATGTCACGGTCTATCCGTTCACCCCCTTGGCCCCCAGTCTCGGCGCGCTGGGGCTGTTCGTGACGGGTGAGGCCCCTCCGAAGGGGGCCAACTTCGCCGGCATCCGCAACTCCGGTTTCGAGAGTGCCGTCGCCAAGGCGCAGGCGTCGCTCGGTGCGAAGCGCTGTGCCTTCTGGGCCGAGGCGCAGAAGGCGATCGTCGAGTCCGCCGACGTCGTTCCGCTGGTGCACCTGAAGCCTTCCTGGTTCGCCCGTGCGGGGCTCACTGCCAGGCTGGCCGGGGGCGGCACCATGGTCGATCTTCACCACCTCCTCCGGTCGTAGACGGTGACGGTTGTGCATGTGCTGACCTGGGTCGCGCGCCGGATCGGCGTGACGGCGGCCCTGCTGGCCGGGCTGCTGGTGGTGTCGTTCCTGCTGCTGCACCTGGTTCCCGGTGACCCCGCTGTCCGGGTCGCGGGTCTCAACGCGACTCCCGAGCAGGTTATGGCGGTGCGTCAGAGACTCGGACTGGACCAGCCGATCCACCGGCAGTTCGTCGATTACGTGGCGCACGTGTTCCAGTTCGACTTCGGCCGCTCCTTCCAGACCGGTGAACCCGTCACCGAGGTCATCGGCTCACGCTTTGGGGTGACACTGCGCCTCGCGGTGGCCGGGATCGTGGTGACGATGTCGGTCGGCGTGATCATCGGGCTCGTGATGGGCGCGCTGACCCGGGAGGGCAGGCGCCGGGGAACCGAGGCCTCGTTCGCGCTGGGCACCTCGCTGGTCGGCGCGGTCCCGGAATACGTGATGGGGACGCTTCTGGCGCTCGTGTTCGCGGTCGTGCTCGGCTGGCTGCCGGTCGCGGGCCTGGCCGATCCGGCCGGTCTGATCCTGCCGACGATCGCGGTGAGCCTGGCGCCCACGGCCGTGCTCTCCCGGATCGTGCGGGTGGAGACGTTGGCCGTACTCGCGCAGGAATACACGCGGGCGGCCTGGGCCAAGCGGCTGCGCCCGCTCCGGGTGTACGGCATGCACGTGCTGCCCAACGCGTTGACGGCCGCCCTGACCATCGGCGGTCTGGTGTTCGCCGGACTACTCGGCGGGACGGTGGTGGTCGAGAATGTGTTCGCGCTGCCGGGGCTGGGGTCGAAGCTCGTCGAGTCGGTCATGGCCCGCGACTATCCGGTGGTGCAGGCCGTGATCCTGCTGCTCGGCGCGGCGATCGTCCTGGTGAACAGTTGTGTCGAGGCAGCCGTCAAGTTGCTCGACCCCCGCGTCCGGACGGCCACCCCGTGACCGCGATCATGGGCCCGGCCGTGCCCCAGGCCGTTTCGGCCTCGGCGCGGCCGGGAGGCTGGCGGGCGTTCCGGTCCACGCTGGTGGGGCCGGTGGCCCTTACGGTGCTGGCGGCGCTGGCCATCGTCGCACTGGTCGCGCCCGCGCTGGGGAACGGTCCCGCCGTCACGGTGAACGCCGCCGACGCGGTGCTCGGGCCGAGCACCGAACACTGGCTCGGCACCGATCGGCTCGGTCGTGACGTGTTCGCCCGCACGCTGGTCGCGACCCGCAGCTCTCTGCTGCTCGGCCTGACCGCGGCCGCGGTGGCCACGCTGGGCGGGATGGTCCTCGGCGGCGCGGTGGCCGCGGCCGGCCCCCGGGCGCGGTCGGCCGGCCTGCGCGTGCTCGACGCCGTGCTCGCCTTCCCCTCGATCCTGGTGGCGATCCTGGCCACCCTGGTCCTGCCGCCGGCGACCGTGAGCGCCGCGGTGGCGGTCGGCGTGGCCGGCGCCCCCGGGGTGGCCCGCATCGTGGTCACTCTGGCCATGACAGTGCTCGCCCGTGACTACGTCGCGGCGGCCAGAGGGCTCGGAGTCGGCCGGATCAGGGTGTTCGTGCGGCACGTCGTGCCCAACGTGGCCGACAGCCTCGCGGTGAGCCTGTCGGTGGTCGCGGGGATGAGCCTGGTCGTGGTGTCGTCGCTGAGCTTCCTCGGAGTCGGGGTCCAGCCGCCCGCCTACGACTGGGGCGGCATGCTGTCGCAGGGGGTCCGCGACCTCTACGTCACCCCGCTGGTCGCGCTGGCCCCGGCGGCCATGATCGCGCTGACCGGGCTGGCCTTCGGCCTGCTCGGCGAGGCACTGGCCCGCGTGGCCAACCCCTCGCTCTGGACGACCGGCGATGCCGGGCGTGGTCACCGGGTCCGGAGGGCATCCGGCGCGAAGGGCGCGGAACGAATGGTGGGCGATGCCGTGGACGGTCCGGCCCTGCTTGACGTGCGTGGCCTGACCGTCACGGTGGACCGCAGCCCGGACAGCGCCGCCATCGTGTCCGAGGTGGATCTGCGGGTCGGCCGAGGCGAGATCCTCGGGCTGGTCGGCGAGTCCGGCTCGGGCAAGTCGATGACGATGCTCGCCGTCGCCAGGCTCCTGCCGTACCCGGTGGACTCAGACGCGGACACGCTCACACTTGACGGGCACGACCTGTACTCCGATCGGCCGGAAGAGCTCAGGAGACTGCTTGGCACCAGGCTGGCGCTGGTCTTCCAGAACCCGGCGGCCTGCCTGAACCCTGCGCTGAAGCTGGGGGTCCAGCTCGCCGAGGCGTCACGCGCGCACCGGGGTGCCGACCGTGCGCGGGCTCGTGAACTGGCCCTGGAAGGGCTGCGGAACGTGCGGATCCCCGAAGCCGAACGGCGGCTGCGACAGTACCCGCACGAGCTGTCCGGCGGGCAGCGGCAGCGGGCGACGATCGCGATGGCTCTGGTCGGCGCGCCCAGTCTGCTGCTCGCCGACGAGCCGACCACCGCGCTGGACAACACACTCCGCCGAGGGATGCTCGACCTGCTGCGCGAGGTCAACACCGCCCACGGAACGGCGATCGTGTTGGTCTCCCACGACCTGTCCGTGGTCAGCGGGCTCTGTCACCGGATCGCGGTCATGTACGCGGGCCGGATCGTGGAGGAAGGGCCGACCGCCGACGTGATGGCGGCCCCGAGGCATCCCTACACCCGGGCGCTGCTCGACAGCTCGCTCACCATGACCACCGACCTCAGCCGTCCGGTGCCCGCCATCGACGGGCAGCCGCCCCGGCCGGGCGAGGAGCCGCCGGGCTGCGCGTTCGCACCCAGATGCGCGCTGGCCGAGGACCGTTGTCTGCAGTCCCGTCCCGTGCCGCGTGAGGTCCCAGGCGGGCGCAGCACCGCCTGCTGGGTGGTCGAGGGGAGTCTCCTTTGAACCGGCTCGAACTGCGAGGCGTGAGTGTGCGCTACGGCCGGAGAGGGAAGGCCGTGACCGCGGTCTCCGGCGTGGAGCTCGACGTCCCGGCGGGCGGCGCGGTCGGGGTGGTTGGCGAGTCGGGTTCCGGCAAGTCCACCCTGGCTCGCGCGGTCACCGGCATGGTGCCGCTTTCCGCGGGCGAGATCCGCGGGGAGGGAACCGTGCTCCAGGCGGCCGGCCGCAGCCCTCGGCCCCACCCTGAGATCCAGATGGTCTTCCAGGACCCCAACGGGTCGCTCAACCCCCGCATGACCGTGGCGGCCGTCATCGCCGAGGCCGCCAGGCAAGCCGGTGACAGCGGCCGGGCCGCCGTACGGCAGGCGCTCGACCTCGTCGGCCTGCCCGCCGGCCTGCTCGACCGTTATCCCCACGAGCTTTCCGGCGGCCAGCGCCAGCGCGTGGCCATCGCCCGCGCACTGGCGGTCAGGCCCAGGACACTGGTGCTCGACGAGGTCACCTCGGCGCTGGACATCTCAGTGCAGGCCCTGATCCTCAACCTGCTGCGCGACCTACGGGCCGAGTTGGACCTGTCCTATCTGGTCATCGCGCACGACCTGCCGATCGTGCGATACCTGTGCGACTCGGTCGCGGTCATGTATCTCGGCGAGTGCGTCGAGCGCGGCCCGTGCGCGGAGGTCCTGGTCACTCCCGCCCATCCGCACACCCGCGCGTTGCTCGACGCGCTCGACCCCATCCCCGGCACCGTCTTCACCGAGGACCTCACCGGGGACTTCATCCAGGAGGAAAGATGACAGAAGCGGTCATCGTGGCTGCTGCCCGCTCGCCGATCGGCCGGGCGGGCAAGGGGTGTCTGCGCCAGATGCGTGCCGACGACCTGACCGCGGCCGTCGTGTCGGCGGTCCTCGCCCAGGTGCCTCAGGTCGACCTGGCGCGTCTGGACGACCTGGTGCTCGGCTGTGGCAGCCCCGGCGGTGAACAGGGCTGGAACCTCGCCAGAATGGTCGCCGTGCTGCTCGGTCTCGACGGCCTGCCGGGAACCACGGTCACCCGGCACTGCGCGTCCAGTCTCCAGGCCACCCGGATGGCGGCCCACGCGATCCGGGCGGGCGAGGGGGACGCGTTCGTCGTGGCGGGGGTGGAGACGGCCAGCCGCTACGAGCACGGATACGCCGAGAGCTCCGGCGCCCCCAACACGTGCTACACGGCGGCGGCGAGCCGTACGGCGGAGCACCGCGGCCGGGGTGACTTCGCCTGGGGCGACCCCCGCGATCGTCTGGAGCGGCCGGACGCCTACCTGACGATGATTCAGACGGCGGAGTACGTGGCCGCGCTGCGGGGAGTCGGCAGGGCCGCCATGGACGAGTTCGCGCTGCGGTCGCAGACGCGGGCGGCGCTCCATCACGAGTTCTGGACCTCTGAGATCACTCCGATCACGCTGCCGGACGGCACGGTCGCCGACCGGGACGACGGCCCGCGCCGGGGGGTGACCCTCGAAGGGCTGGCCGCGCTCGAACCCCTTCTGCATCCCGAGGGGAAGGTCACCGCGGGCAACGCCTGTCCGGTCAACGACGGGGCGGCGGCCCTGATGGTGGTGAGCGACCGGCTGGCCCGCGACCTCGGGATCGTGCCGCTGGGAAGGGTCGTCTCCACCGGCCTGTCCGCGCTCAGCCCCGAGATCATGGGACTGGGCCCGGTCGAGGCTGCTCGCCGTGCCCTCGCCAGGGCGCGGATGAGCATGCGGGATGTGGACCTCGTGGAGCTGAACGAGGCGTTCGCCGCCCAGGTCATCCCCTGTGCCGAGGATTTGGGCATCGGTGACGACCGGCTGAACGTGTGGGGTGGGGCGATCGCGATGGGTCACCCGCCGGGCATGACAGGCGCACGCATGATCGGTACGGTGCTGCACGGGCTCCGCGAGACGGACGGCGCGGTCGGTCTGGTGACGATGTGCGTCGGAGGCGGTCAGGGAATGGCCATGATCGTCGAACGGACTTAGCGGGGTGACCACCGACGTTCACCGGGCCGCTCACCGCCCGCCGGCGCCGATCGGGTCGGTGTCTCCGCTCGCCGTACCGGCGTCTCTGAAGGCTCCAAGCCCGGTGAAGGTAGGTGATCACCGCAGTTGCCGTCCGGATGTTGCTACTGCCGTAAAGTATTGGACGTACCCGTAGGCGGTGACGGAAGGTGCCCGGTGGCCAAGACCAGCTCGCGCAAGGAACTCATGAGCAACGCGGTGCTGGAGAAAGCGGCCGTGCTGTTCGCTGAACGCGGCTTCGCGGGCACCAGTCTGCGCGACATCGCCGATGCGATGGGCATGACCCGGCCCGCGCTCTATTACTACTTCGACAGCAAGGAGACGCTCCTGCGGGAGCTGGTCCGGGGCATCACCGGGGTCGGCTCGCAGGAGCTCCGCAAGCTCAGGGAACGCGCCGATCTCAGCGCGGCGGCGAAACTGCGGACGGTGGTGATCGGCACCGCGATACGCGTCGCGGAGAGCCCGGTGCAGTTCCGGCTGCTGGAGCGGAACGAGGCGGAACTGCCCGACAACATCCTCCAGGAGCACAACGCCAGCAAGGGGCGCATCCTCGACGAGCTCAGCATAATCATCGGCGATGGTGTCAGGTCGGGGGAGTTCCGGCCGGTCAACGAGCGGGTCGCGGCCTTCTCCGTCATCGGGATGATCAACTGGATCGCCTGGTGGTACAACCCGGAGGGGCCCAACACCCCCGAGGAGATCGCCGAGGAGATGTATACGCTGGTCTCGCGCGGCCTGCTCCGGGGCGAGGACAGGGTTCCGGCGCGGGGGGTCGAGGGCGCGGTCGCGCTGCTCCGCGAGGATCTCACGCATCTGGAGCGCCTGCTCGCCGACGGTGAGCGTCCCGCCTCCTGAAGCACCCCCCTGCCGCCCCCTGTCCGCCCCAGTCCCCTGTCCGCCTCCTGAAGGAGGCCGTCCTCCGTGGGGCGCCCGCCTCCAGGGTCCCCGCCCGGGTTCTCCCGATCCTGTGGATGCCTGCTCCCGAAGGCTCCGCCACCTCTTCCGTCCCCATCCCGTTCCTGGCCCCCGCGTGCGACCTGCGCAGACTCCTGCCACGTGACGCCGCCGGCGTTCCAGCGGCGGCGTCACGTCTCCGTACGGTCATGTGGGGTGGGCGGTGCCGGGCTGCCGGTCGGCGCCCCCGTTTCCCGTTGACTTTGACGCTTCATTCGAATAGTTTTCGTTACTGTCAGATTATGACGACGGCCACCCGACCAGGAAGGCAGGCGGGCGTGACATATGTGATCGGCCTGGACGTCGGAGGGACCTTCACCGACGCCGTCGCGGCGGATTCGTCCGGCGCGCTGTACACCGCGAAGACCCCATCGACGCCGCCCGACTTCGCGCGCGGCTTTGAGGACGCCCTTGATCTGCTGGCCTCACAGGCGGGCCTGACCACCGAGGAACTGCTCGCCCGGACCAGCCATGTGGCGCACGGCACAACGGCGGCGCTCAACGCGCTGGTCACCGGTGACGTGGCGACCGTGGGATTCCTGACCACCCGGGGACACGGTGACGCGATCACCATCATGAACGTCGAGGGCCGCTACCTCGGGCTCTCCCCCCATGATGCCCAGGACACCCTGCGCACCCGCAAACCGGACCCGCTGGTCGAGAAGTCGTTGCGATGTGAGGTCACCGAGCGGATCGACCGTGACGGCAAGGTCGTCGTGCCGCTCAACGAGGACGAGGTCCGTGCGCACCTGCGCGAACTGGTCGCCAGGGGAGTGGGCGCGCTCGCGGTCAGCCTGCTGTGGTCGTTCCGCAACCAGGCGCACGAGCTGCGGATCAGGGAGCTGGCCCGGGAGGAGGCGCCCGGCCTCTACGTCACGCTCTCCAGTGAACTGACCCCGCGCATTCGCGAGTTCGCCCGCGCCGCGACGACGATCATGAACGCTCAGGTGGGACCCACGCTCCGGGCCTACCTCGACCCGCTGGAGCGACGCCTGCGCGACCGTGGCCTGACCGGGCCGCTGCTGGTCATGCAGGGTTCCGGGGGCACGGTCTCGGCGCGCAAGGCGCCCGAGGTGGCGATCACCACGGTGGGCTCGGTGCTCACCGGCGGAGTGGTCGGCGCGGCCAGGCTCGCCGAGCAGCTCGGCCACCCGAACGTGGTCTCCACCGACGTGGGCGGCACGACGTTCCTGGTCGGGCTGATCGTCGACGGCCGGCCGGTGTCCACCGCTGGAACGATCCTGAACCAGCATCCGGTCAACACCCCCGCGCTGCGGGTGCACGCGATCGGGTCGGGCGGAGGCGCCATCGCCGCCGTCGACGCCGGCGGCAACCTGAGGGTGGGACCGAACAGTGCCGGAGCCAGGCCGGGGCCGGCCTGCTACGGGCAGGGCGGCCTCAACCCGACGGTCACCGACGCCGACCTCGTCGTCGGCATCCTCAACCCCGACTTCTTCCTCGGCGGCCGCCAGCCGCTGTCCAGGGAACTGGCGGAGAAGGCCCTGCTCGAACAGGTCGGCAGGCCTCTCGGGCTGGACGCCGAGGGCGCCGCGGCGGCGGTCTTCGCCGTCCAGAACGGTCAGACCGGCGACCTGGTTCGCAAGGTCGTGGTCGAGACGGGACACGACCCGCGTGACTTCGTGGTCTATGCTTTCGGCGGCGCGGGGCCGATGCACAGCTTCGCCTACGCCGCCGAACTGGGCGCGCGCCGGCTGGTCGTGCCGCTCGGCCCGACAGCCGGGGTGTTCTCCGCGTACGGCCTGGCCTCCAGCGCTGTGACCGTCTCGGCCGAGCTGAGCGATCCGGCGTCGTTGCCCCTCGACCCGGCCCGGGTGCAGGCCAACTTCGACGTGCTCACCGCGCGGGTCAGGGCCGCCCTGGCCGATCAGGAACTGGACTTCACATCGGTGGTCCTGCGCCGGGAGGTCGACGCCAGATACGGCCCGCAGATCTGCGAGGTCACCACCCCGGTGGCCGACGGCGCCTTCGACGAGGCCTCGGTGGCCGCCATCGGCGACGACTTCGAAGCCCAGTACGCCCGGCAGTTCGGCCCGGGCACCGGCTACCGCGAGGCTGGCATCCAGGTCATCACCTACCGCGTCCATGGTGTCGGCACACTCCCGGTCGACCCCAGGCTGCCGACGCCGCCCGCCCCGTCCGGCAAGGTCGAGGAGGCACGCAAGGGGAGCAGGCCGGTCTTCCTGGACATCGCGCACGGCTGGGCGGACACCGCCGTCTACGACTACCGGGCCCTCGGTCCCGGACACGTCATCGCCGGACCGGCGGTCGTCGAAGTGGCGACCACCACCGTCGTCATCCCCGCCGACGCCGAGGGCCACATCGACAGGCTCGGCAACCTCGCCATCCACCTGCCCTGAGTTCACAGCTAGGAGGGACGCACGTGCCTGCCGCATTTTCCGACCGGTTCGCCAGCCGGCCGATCCCGCTCGAAGAACTGCGCCGCGCCATCTCGCCGAAGCTGCGGCTGCACACCGTGGACCAGGCGGCGATCGACGCGATCGACCCGCTGACCTACGAGGTCGTACGGCATCGCATCTGGTCGATCACCGACGAGATGGGGGACACGCTCAAGCGCATGTCCGGCTCCACCTCGGTGACCGAGGTCAACGACTTCGACTTCACCATCGGCGACGAACTGGGCCAGGAGGTCCAGGTCGGCCTGTTCAACACGGGCCTGGTCGCCGCCATGGATCTGGCGATCTACTGGACCCTGCTCCATCGGGCAGACAACCCCGGCATCGCCGAGGGCGACATGTTCCTGTGCAACGACCCATGGGTGGGCGGCGGCCTGCACCAGAACGACGTGGCCGTGCTCGCCCCGGTCTTCCACGACGGGCAGTTGTTCGGATGGTCCACGGCCATCTGCCATGTCGCCGACCTGGGGGGCAGCGCGCCCGGCTCGTTCTCGCCGTCCGCCACCGACATCTTCTCCGAGGCCGTCCCCACCCCGCCGATCAAGATCGTACGTGGCGGCGAGATCCAGGACGACGTGGTCGACGCCTACCTGCGCCGGTCCCGGGTGCCCGAGATGGTCGGCCTCGATCTGCGTGCCAAGATCGGCGCCAACCGTCTGGCCACCGAACGCCTGCTCACCCTGGTCGGCCGCTACGGCCCGGACCTGGTCAAGGCCGTGATGAAGCGGATGATGGACGACGCGGAGCACCGGTTGCGCGCCAAGCTCGCCGCGCTTCCGGACGGCTCCTGGCATGCGGTCGGATACCAGGAGCAGGCCAAACTGGGCGACCGAGGCATTTACCAGATCGAACTGCGGATGACCAAAATCGGCGACCATCTGACGTTCGACTTCACCGGCACCGACCCGCAGCAGGGCATGATCAACTGTCCCTACGCGGGAATGCGCGCGGGAGTCATGTTCGCCCTTCTTCCGGTCCTGGCAGGGGACATCCCCTGGGCGGCCGGTGGCCTGATGCGCTGCTTCGACCTCGTCAGCGAGGAGGGCACGATCAACAACGCCTCCTTCCCCGCTGCGGTGGCCAAGGCCCCGGTCGGCCCGGCCTGGGCGACGGCCAACCTGGTCGCCGAGTGCCTGGGCAAGATGCTCGACACCACGCTGGAGTCCAGGCCCCGCGTGCAGTCGGTGTGCGCGGGCACCTACGACGGATGCCTGCTGTCCGGGATGGACGCCGAGGGGCGCCCCTTCATCGGCGGCCTCGCCGACACGATGGCCTCCGGATACGGGGCGCAGACCGACGCCGACGGTGTGGACACCGCGGGTCTGTTCGTCATCCCGATGGGCCGCGCGCCCGACGTGGAGATGACCGAGCTGACCCAGCCGCTGCTCTACCTGTGGCGGCGGGAGGAGGCCGACACCGGAGGCGCGGGGCGCCGTCGTGGAGGTCTCAGCGGCTCGGTCTGCGTCATCGGGCACGGCACCCGGGGATCGATGACGGCGATGTTCACCGGTTCCGGCAAGGCCGCGTCGATGAGCCCGGGACTGGCCGGCGGCTACCCCGGCGGAACCCAGCTCGACCTGGTCGTCCACGACAGCGGGGCACGCCAGGCGCTCGCCGGGGGACGCATCCCCACCTCGACGGAGGAACTCGGTGGCGAGCGCTACCTGGTGCAGGCCCACGACGAGGTGCTGGTACACCCCGACAGCGCGGTGGTGCTGCGCTGGGGCGCCGGCGGTGGTTACGGCGATCCCCTGTTACGCGAGCCGGCCGGGGTCGCGCGTGATGTGGTCGACGGCAAGGTGTCACCGGAGGCGGCCCGCACGCTCTACGCGGTCGTGCTGGACGAGGCCGGCGCCGCCGATCCGACGGCCACGGACGCCGCCAGGCGGCGGGCCCGTGTCCGGCGCCGGGAGTCGGCGACGGCCCCGGCGAGCGCGGCGGAGCCGGTGCTCGCGGTCGCCGGTGAGCGCCGCCCGCTGGACGACAACCTCAAACTCGCCCCCGACGGCGAGGGCGGCAGCGTCGTCGTCTGCGCGCACTGTGACCACCCGCTCGGCCGGTGGGGGGAGAACTACCTCGCCACGCTGCCTCGCCGTGCCGGGTCGCCCGGCGAGGCCGGGCCCACCGCCTGGGCCGACCCCGCCGACTACGTCGACGTTCCGATCGAGTTCCGCCAGTTCTACTGCCCGGGCTGCTATACCGCCCTGCTCACCCAGGTCGTCCCCGTCGACCAGCCGATCTCGCTTGACCGCGCACCCGTATAACCGGGCGGCCCCGCCCCGGAGGTTCCATGACGCTCTCCAACGTCCCCGACGCCCTCGATGTCGTTCCCTATCCGGCCCATCTGGCCCGTGCCTACCGGGAATCCGGGATGTGGCGCCCGTACACCATCGCCGGTGAGCTGAAGCTGGTCGCCGCGCGCCAGCCGGACACGCTCGCCGTGGTCACCGCCGCCGAGCGGATCACCTATCGCGAGCTGGACCGCCGCGCCGACCGGTTCGCCGTGGCGCTGCGCCGCCTGGGGCTTGAGCCCGGTGACCCGGTGGTGTTCCAGCTCGCGAACGAGGTCCACACCGTGGTCGCCTACTACGGGGTGCTGCGCGCCGGGCTCATCCCGATCTGCTCGCTGGCCCAGCACCGGGAGCGGGAGATCGGCTACCTGATCCGGCATACCGCGGCGCGTGCCCATCTGGTCGAGGCCGAGTTCCGCGACTACGACCTGCCCGGATTCGCCGCCTCGCTCGCCGCCGAGCACGGAAACGTGCACACCATCGTGGTGTGCGGCGGCCCGGCCGGCACCGGGCAGCACGCCTACGAAACGCTGATCGAAGGCGTGGACCCCGACGAGGCGGCGGCCGAGGTGGCCACCTGGCGCATCGACCCCGAGTCGGTCGCGGTCTTCCAGCTCTCCGGCGGCACCACGGGCGATCCGAAGGTGATCCCGCGCCTGCACTGCGAGTACGCCTACAACGCCAGGGCCTGGGGCCAGTTCTGGGACTGGGGCCCCGGCAGCGTGGTGCTGCACGCGGCCCCGATGATGCACAACGCGGGCGTCATCGTGGCCGTCCAGTCGGCTCACCTCACCGGGGCGACCCTGGTGCTGGTCCCGCGCATCGACGTCAAGACGATCGCCGAGGCCGTGGCCACCGAGCGGGTGACGGACACGATGATGGGGCTCGGCCTGATGACCCGCATCGCCGAACACCCCGAGCTGGACACCTTCGACTTCTCCTCACTCAGGCGCGTCTTCTTCGCCCCCTCCATCCCGGCCGCGGGAGACCAGGCGGAGGAACTCTTCGGCTGCACGGTGGTGCCGCTCTTCGGGGCGGGGGAGGGCATCTTCCTCACCGCCCCCGACGACGCTCCCGAGCACGTCCGCAAGGGCACCTGCGGCGCGCCGCTGTCTCCCCTCGATGAGATACGGGTGCTGGTTCCCGGCACCGAGGAGGAGACGCCGGTCGGCGAGATCGGTGAGCTGACCGCGCGGGGGCCCTACACCATCCATGGCTACTTCCGGGCGCCTGAGCGCAACCGTGACGCCTTCACCGGCGACGGCTTCTACCGCACCGGAGACCTCACCCGCGCGCACGTGATCGGCGGCGTCACCTACTACTCCCACGAGGGACGCATCACCGACAACATCAGCCGAGGTGGAGAGAAGATCCACGCGGACGAGCTGGAGGCGCTCCTGCTCCGGCACCCGGCCGTCGCGGAGGTCTCGGTGGTCGGGATGCCGGACCGGCTGCTGGGCGAGAAGGTGTGCGCGTTCGTCCGCCCGGCAGGGGACTGGGCGCCCACCGTCGCCGATCTGGCCAAGTTCCTGTTCGATCTGGGACTGGCCAAGTACAAGCTGCCGGAACGGGTTGAGATCGTCGACGACCTGCCCCGGACCAAGGTCGGCAAGGTGTCCAAGCGTGATCTGCGCACCCGGATCGCCGAGACGCTGGAGAGGGAACGGGCCAATGGCTGATCCGGTGGGGTTCGGCACCCGGATCACGCACATCGCCGCCAGAACCCCCGACCGTCCGGCACTCACCTTCGCCCCGGTCGGCGGCCCCGAGACCGTGCTCACCTGGGCCGACCTGGAAAGCCGCGCCAATCAGGTGGCCCGCCTGCTGGCCGCCCACGGCGCGGGGCCGGGAACGCGCGTGATCGTGGCGCTGCGCAACGGGCCCGCGCACTTCCTGGCCTGCATCGGCGCCTGGAAGGTGGGAGCGATGGTGCTTCCGCTGAAGCACTCCCTGCCCCCGAGGGAACAGGCCGGCTTCGTCGAGTTGGTCGAGCCGGTCGTGGTCGTGGCCGACGGGTGGGACCGGCCCCCGGCAGTCACGCTGCTCGGCACGGCCGAACTCGACGCCACCGGGAACCTGGACTCCGGAGCGCTGCCCCCGATCGTGCCCCATCCGGGCAAGGCGGTGGCCTCCGGCGGCTCGACGGGCCGCCCGAAGGTGATCGTCGACCCCCGCCCCTGGGTGCACCGATCAGGCGAGGTGATGGGCGTGGGCTCGGCGCACGGGTTCGGCCACGGCCAGACCCAGCTCGTGGCCGGGGCGCTCTATCACAACGCGCCCTTCTGCTGGGCCTACCTCGGCCTGTGTGAGGAACACCACCTCGTGCTGACCGACCGATTCGACCCGGCCCACTCGGTGGACCTGATCGAACGGCACCGCGTGCAGTTCCTGTTCATGGCCCCGGTGATGATGCAGCGCGTCATGCGGCTGCCCGGCATCGCCGAGCGAGACCTGTCCAGCATCGAAACCTTGTTCCACACGGCCGCGCCCTGTCCGCCTTGGCTGAAGCGGGCCTGGATCGACAGAATCGGACCGGAGCGGGTCGTCGAGCGCTTCGGCGCCTCGGAGGCGGTGGGCAACACCTGCATCACCGGAAGTGAGTGGCTGACCCATCCGGGAAGCGTCGGCCGCGGCGAGAACACCCACATCCGCATCCTGGACGAGGACCGGCGCGACGTGCCCACCGGCACGGTCGGCGAGGTCTTCACCCGCCCTCTGCACGTCACCGGGCCGACCTACGAGTATCTGGGCTCGTCCCCGGCGACCAGCACCCTCGACGGCTACACCAGCGTCGGCGACATGGGCCGGTTGGACGAGGAGGGCTACCTCTACCTGGCCGATCGCCTCTCGGACATGATCAACAATGCTGGGACCAACGTCTACCCCGCCGAGGTGGAGGCGGTGATCTCCGAGCATCCCGCCGTCGCCGACGTCTCGGTCGTGGGCCTGCCCGACGAGGAGTACGGCCAGCGCGTGCACGCCGTGGTGGAGCTCACCGCCGGCATGGAACTCACCGAGACCGAGCTGGCCGCCTTCTGCCGTGAGCGGCTGTCGTCGGAGAAGGTGCCACGCAGTGTGGAGTTCCGCGCCAGGCTCCCCCGCGACGAGGCGGGGAAGTTGCGCAGGCGCGGACTCGTCCCCGACATTCCCGTCAGGAGTGACTCTTGACATTCTCCCCTCCCTGAAGGGAGGGGACTCCCGCGGTCACCCGTGGGAATTCCTGCTTCACCGCCAGTCGCCCGCCAGGAGAAAACTCCTCCTTTGAGGTCTTACACCGGCTCCACAGGCGTTTCACCTCTCCGCCAGCCCGGCGGCGAGGGTCTCACCTCACGCATACGACGGCTTGGTTGTCGCCACCGCCGAAAACCTTACCGAACCCGTACGGCACCGCGCCGCGTTTCCTTCCCGTCCCGAAGGACGAGGTTTCCACGCTGGAGGTATTTGATGAAGCCCAAGACCATCGCCGTGACCGGTGGCGGCGTGATGGGAGCGCAGATCGCACAGGTCTTCGCCACCCACGGCCACACCGTCCGCGTCCACGACCTCACCGAGGACAGGCTCGCCGCGGCGCGCGAGCGCATCCTCGACGGCCGCTTCGGGCTGCGTGCCTCGGTGGCGCGGGGCAAGCTCGCCGAGGAGGACTCGCAGGCCGTCCAGGACCGGCTGACCTACGTCACCGACCTGGCCGCCGCCTGCGACGGGGTGGATCTCGTGCAGGAGGCCGTACCGGAGGACATGGGCCTGAAGGTCCGTGTCTTCCGCGAGCTGGACCTGGTCAGCCCGCCCGCAGCCGTGCTGCTGTCCAACACGGCCGGGCTGTCGGTCGCCGCCCTGGCCTACGCCACGGACCGGCCCGGGCAGGTCTTCGGCTGGCACTGGTTCCAGCCGTGCGCCGCGATGCGGTGCGCCGAGCTGGTCGTGCACGACGCGGTCACCCCCGAGGCCCACCGGCTGACCGTCGAGGTCGCCGAGTCGTGCGGGCGGCGGGTGGTCACCGTCAACGACCAGCCGCTGGCCTGGGGGTTCGTCGCCAACCGGATAAACGCCGCGGTCCGCAGGGAGGCCGACATGATCGTCGCAGAGGGGGTGGCCACCCCCGAGCAGGTCGACACGATCATGAAGGACGCGTTGCGCTGGCCCATGGGCCCGTTCGAGATGCGCGGGGCCGCCGCGCTCGGCTAGCGGTTCACCCTCCGGGTAGGCGGGCGCGCCGCCTGCCATAGACCGCGCCGGGAACGTCCGGCGGCCGGTCCGCAGAGGGGCAGGACAGGGCACACGGGTGCGCCGGGAGCACGCCGTCCAATTATTTGACTTGAGCGTAAAATTATCTACTATAGCGACAGGAGGTGGTGGGGTGCCGAAGGTAATGCGGACCCGGGGTGTGGACCACGCCGCATATGTGACGACCAAGCCCGCCGAGACCATCCGCTTCTACCGCGACGTCATGGGTCTGCCCACCCCGCACGCCATCACGGCGAAGGGGTGGGGCGGCAAGCCCCATCCCGACTTCGTCCACTTCTTCTTCGACATCGGCAACGGCGACCGGCTCGCCTTCTTCTACTACTTCGGCGTGCCCGAGGATCCAGAGGCCAAGCCGCCCAACTACCACCTGGCTCTGCACGTGGACACCGAGGAGGAACTGCTCGCCTGGCGCAGGCGCTTCGAGGAGCACGGCGTCCGGGTCATCGCCCAGATCGTCCACGAGACCATCGAGTCGATCTACGTCCGCGACCCCAACGGCATGGTCTTCGAGATCACCCGGCCCCTGCGGGACCTCACCGAGCGCGACCGGCGGGACGCCGAACTCTCCCTGGAGGCACTCCTCGACTCCCTCGCAGACGACACCGAGCCGACCCTCGAAGCCTTCTGGCGTCGCAAGGCCGAACTCGTCGCCAAGGAACTGGACAACGAGGTCACTCCGGACGACTCCGCCGACGGCCACACCGAGGAGGCCAACTGACATGACCGCGATATACGTGCTCGACGTTCCCGAGTTCTCGCCGCTGGCCGACGCCGCCGTCGCCGACGATCTGCTCCTGACCCGCCGCGCGGGCTACATCCGGCTGACCGCGGAAGGGCCCATCACCGTACGGCGGGCCGGTACCGACCTGGTCGACGCGGTCTGGTTCAGCGCGCTCACCGGGGGATACACGGGCGTCCTGGAATGCTTCGACCAGGACCGCATCCGGGTCCTCCCGGACGGGAGATGAGGCGGGGTGCGCACCACGACCGCCCGCCGCCCGCCTGCGGCGCTCAACGGCGACTGGTATCCCCGGGACCTGCCCGCCGGGATCGACGTCTCCTCCCACCTGCTGGTCACCGCTGACGGATCGGCGACCCGAGGCTGGCTCTACGCCCCGCCCCGCGCCCGCTCCGTGGTCACCGTCATGCACCCACGGGCCGACGCCAGCCGCCACTACCTGATTCCCGACCTGCTCAAGGCCGGATTCGCGGTCTGGGCGCAGACCGGCAGGGGAGGTGGCAGCGACCTCAGGCTCGTCCATGAGAGCGCCCTGCTCGATGTCGCGGCCGGAATGACGTTCCTGCGCGGGCGTGGCTTCGAGCAGGTCGCCGCCCTCGGCAACTCCGGCGGCGCGAGCCTGTACACCTTCTACGTGCAGCAGGCCCTGCGCGGCCCGGCCGACCGCATCGCGGTCACCCCGGCAGGCCGCCCGAGCGGTCTGGACACCGCCGACCTCCCGGCCCCCGACGCGGTCGCCTACCTGGCGCCCCACCCGGGGCAGGGGGCACTGCTCCTCGAATGCATCGACCCCTCGGTGACCGACGAGGACGACGCCCTGTCCGCCGACCCCGCGCTCGACCCCTTCGACCCGGCGAACGGATTCGCCGAACCTCCGGCCTCCGCGTCCTTCACCGCCGAGTTCCTCCAGCGCTATCGCGCCGCCCAGCGGGCCAGGGTCGCCCGCATCGACGACAGGGCCCGCTCGCTCATCGAGCGGCGCAGGGCCGCCCGAGCCCGGCACAAGCGGTTGGGAGCCGCCGCCGACCTGCGCCTGGCCACCCACATGCCGGTCGTCACCGTGCACCGCACCGACGCCGACCCCCGCACCGTCGACCTGTCGCTCGACCCCTCAGAGCGGCGCTACGGCTCGGTCTTCGGCGTCCGCCCCGACGTGACGAACTACGGCCTCGTCGGATTCGGCCGCACGACCACCCCCGAGGCGTGGCTGTCCACCTGGTCCGGGCTGAGCAGCAACGCAGAGATGGCCCGCACCGCGCCGGAGATGACGCTGCCCTGCCTGGTGGTCGAGTACACCGGCGACAACTGCGTCTTCCCCACCCAGGTGCGGGCCATCCACGACGCGCTCGGTGCCACCGACAAGACCCATGTCCGGGTGCGGGGCGACCACTTCGGCGGCCCGCTTCAGGGGGACGGTCCCGATGTGCCGGGCCGGGCCAGAACCGTCGTCGTCGACTGGCTGCGCGACCGTCTCGGCTGACCCGGCCGGCCCGCGCGAAACCCCGCGACCTTCACAAAACCCTCAGCAGCCCCTCGGTAGTCCTCATGGAAAAGATCAACCAACCGAAAGGAGCCCCAGTGTCCGCACTCGCCGGTCGCGTCGCGATCGTCACCGGTGCCGGTCGCGGTCTCGGCCGGGCCCACGCGCTGCTCCTCGCCAGGCTCGGCGCCGCCGTCGTGGTCAACGACCTGGGCGGCGACGTCCACGGCGCGGGCCAGGACACCACCCCCGCCCGGCAGGTCGTGGACGAGATCCGCCACGCGGGCGGCCAGGCCGTCGTCAGCGGCCACGATGTCGCCGACTGGGCCCAGGCAGCCGCCCTCGTCGGCCTCGCCGTCACGACCTTCGGAGACCTGCACGTCCTGGTCAACAACGCGGGCATCCTCCGGGACCGGACACTGGCCAAGATGAGCGAGGCCGAGTGGGACTCGGTCGTCCGCGTCCACCTCAAGGGCCACGCCGCCCCCACCGCCCACGCCCTGGCCTATTGGCGGCGGAGGGCCGGGGAAGGCGCGAAGCCGGAGGCCTCCGTCATACACACGACCTCGGTCGCCGCCTTCGCCGGCAACATCGGCCAGGCCAACTACGGCGCGGCGAAAATGGCCATGCTCGCCCTGTCGCGCTGCGTCTCGCTGGAGGCCGGCCGCCACGGCGTGCGCTCCAACGCGGTCTCACCCGGCGCGCGCACGCGCATCACCGAGAGCGCGGGGCTTTCCGGGGCGAACGAGGTTCCCGACGGAGCCTTCGACCCCGCCGACCCGGCCAACGTCTCCCCCCTGGTGGCCTGGCTCGCCCAGGCCGGCTGCCCCGCCGACGGCCAGGTCTTCCACTGCTCGGGTGAGGAGATCATCGTCGTCGACATGCCCAGGGTCGCTGCCAGGCTGCGCACCGAGGGCCGATGGACCCTTCCCGAACTGGACCGCAGGCTCCCCGAGGCGCTCCGCACCCCGCCCGTCCTGGACGACTTCTTCGGTGGTGCCGAGCCCGCGCGAAGCGGCACGGAGTCAGGCCGATGAGAACCCTCTACACCGGAGCGACCGTCTTCGACGGCACCGGGGCGGCTCCCGCGCCCGCCGACGTCGTGGTCGACGGCGACCGCATCGTGGAGGTCGGCCCCGGCCTCGACGGCGACACCCGCGTCGACCTGGCCGGGGCCGTCCTGCTGCCCGGCTTCATCGACTGCCACGTCCACGTCACCGTCGACGGCATCGATACCCTCAAGCACCTCGGAGACCCCTACTCGCTCCGCTACTACCAGACCGTGCGTAACCTCGGCGACCTGCTGGACACCGGGCTGACCACCGTACGCGACGCCGGCGGGGCCGACCTGGGAACCAAGGTCGCGGTGGACACCGGCGTGGTGCGCGGCCCCAGACTGCGGATCGCCGTCACCATGCTCAGCCAGACGGGCGGCCACGCCGACCCCTGGCTGCCCTCGGGAAGCTGTGTCCCGGTGCTGCCCGTCACACCCGGCGCGCCGCAGCCGGTGGTGGACGGCCCCGACGAGATGCGCCTGCGCGTACGCGAGCTGGTGCGGGCCGGGGCCGACTGGGTCAAGGTGGCCGCCTCCGGCGGTGTCATGTCACCCCGCACCGACCCGCGCCGAGCCCAGTTCTCCGCCGAGGAGCTTCACGCCGCTGTCACCGAGGCCGCCGCGGCGGATCTCGGGGTCATGGCGCACGCGCAGGGAGGCGGAGGCATCCGCAACGCCGTACGCGCCGGGGTCCGCTCGATCGAGCACGGGATCTACCTCGACGACGAGCTGATCGAGATGATGTGCGAACGGGGTACCGTCCTCGTCCCGACCCTGCTCGCCCCGCATAGCGTCCTGTCCGCCGCCGCCTCGGGCGCCGCGTTCAGCGAGCAGTCCCAGCGCAAGGTCGCCGAGATCGTCGAAGCGCACGCCGACTCCTTCCGCCGGGCCATCGCCGCCGGGGTGACCGTCGCCATGGGCACCGACGCGATCGGCTACCCGCACGGCCGTAACCTGGAAGAACTCGACCTCATGCGGGCCGGGGGAATGACTCCGCACCGCGCCCTGCACGCCGCCACCGGTGCCGCGGCCGCGCTGCTCGGCCTGGACGGCGACCTGGGCACGATCGCGCCGGGCAAACGCGCCGACCTGGTCGCCCTTCGCGGTGACATCACCGACCTGACCGGTCTACGTGACCGGATCGCTCTCGTGGTCAAGGACGGCCTTCCGGTCGCCGGGCCACTCACGCACGAGACTCACCAGGAAAGCAGGACCGCATGACCCGCTCCGTCCGGGACAGGTACGGCGTGCACATCGCCGGGGTCGCCGAGACCGCGCTCGGCGAGGTGTACGGCCAGACCGAACTGTCGATGTTCGCCACCGCCGCGCGGGAGGCGCTCTCCGAGGCGGGGATGACCCTGCGCGACGTGGACGGCCTGTTCGTCAACTACATGGGGGAGGAGGGCACCGTCCAGGTCGGCGAGTACCTCGGCATCACCGCGCCGCGTTACGTCGACTCCACCGACATCGGCGGCGCCGCGTTCGAGGCGTTCGTGCATCACGCCATGCTCGCCGTCGCCGAGGGACGCTGCGAGGTCGCGCTCATCGGCTACGCCTCACGCCAGCGCACCCGCCGCGCCCGCAGCATCGGCGGCGGCGTGGTCGACACCGACAGCCTGGCCGCGCAGTTCCAGTCGCCGTACGGCCTGCCCGCCCCCATCGGCCACTACGCGATGATGGCCACCCGGCACATGCACCAGTACGGCACGACCCCCGAACAACTCGCCGAGGTCGCCGTCGCCGCCCGCTCCTGGGCCCGGCTGAACCCCAAGGCCTGGTCCCGCGACCCGCTCACCGTCGAGCAGGCCCTGGCCAGCCGGATGATCTCCACCCCGCTCCGGCGCAGCGACTGCTGCCTGGTCACCGACGGCGGCGCGGCCATCGTCGTCACCACCGCCGCGCGCGCCCGCGACGCGCGCAAACCCTCGGTACGTGTGCTCGGCGCGGGCGAGAGCCAGACTCACTGGCATCTGGCCAGCATGCCCGACATGACCGTCACGGCCGGAGCGGCCTCCGCACGCGAGGCATTCGGCATGGCCGGAATCACCGCGGCCGACGTGGACGTGCTCCAGCCCTACGACTCCTTCACCGTCACCGTGCTGCTCGCGCTGGAGGACCTGGGCTTCTGCGCCAAGGGCGAGGGCGGCGCCTTCGTGGCCGGTGGCCGCCTCGCCCCCGGCGGTGACCTGCCGGCCATGACCTCGGGGGGCGGCCTGTCCTACAACCACCCGGGCGCCCTCGGCGCGCTGCTGCTCGTCGAGGCCGTACGGCAGGTGCGCGGCGAGGCCGGTGACCGGCAGGTGGCCGGCGCCGAGATCGCCGTCGCCCACGGCGTGGGCGGCTACAACTCCACCGCGTCCACGGTGGTCCTGGCCAGATGACAACGACCGTCAAACAGGAGAGCCCCATGACCGAGGCGTACGGCGACGCCATCACCGCCCCCTTCTGGGAGGCAGCCGGCCACGGCCTGCTGCTGCAGCGATGTGACTGCTGCGGCGCCCATCAGTTCTACCCCAGGCTGTTCTGCCTGGCCTGCGACCACGACGGGCTGACCTGGACGTCCGCGAGCGGCACCGGCGTGATCTACTCGCGCACCGAGGTCCACGTCAAGGTACGGCCCGAGTTGGTTCCGCCGTACACCGTCGTCGTCGTCGCGCTCGCCGAGGGCCCTCGGATGACCACCCTCATCGTCGGCGAAGACGGCGCGCCCGGCCCCACCTGTGAGATCGGCGACGTCGTCGAGGTGGCCTGGATGCCCCGCGCCGACGCCCCGCCCCTACCCGTATTCCGGAGGTCGGCATGACCGACGTGCGTCCCTTTCTGCCCGGCGACACCACCCAGATGGCTCTCACCATGGCCAGGGCCTTCGCCGACTACCCCTACACCCTCTGGACCGTTCAGGCCGATGACCGGCACGAGCGGCTGCGCGGGCTCTACACCCTGTTCGTCGCCGAGTTCGCCGCGAGCCTCGACGGGGTCTGGGTCACCGACGACTGCGCCGCCGTCGCCTCCTGGCTCCCGCCCGGTGTCGTCGGCCCCGACGAGGCGTTCCAGGAACGCCACGGATCGACGATCGTGGAACTGATGGGCGACCGGCTGCCCGCCGCCATGTCCGCGGCCGAGATCGTCGACCCGATGCGGCCGGCCGAGCCGCACTGGTACCTCGCCTCCATGGGCACCCACCCCGACTGGCAGAACCGCGGCCTCGGCAGCCGGGTCCTCGAACCGGTGCTCAGCCGGTGCGACGCCGAGGGGGTCCCAGCCTTCACCGAGACCGCCACCGAGGCCAACGTGCGCTTCTATCGCAGAGCCGGATTCGACGTCGTCGCCGAGGCCGAACTCCCCGACGGCGGCCCGCGGCTCTGGTTCCTGTACCGCAAGCCGGGAGAGAACCGATGAGCACCCACCGGGTGGGCCTGATCGTGCCCAGCTCCAACATCACCATGGAGACGGAGATCCCCGAGCTCCTGCGCCGGAGAACGAGCCGCCACCCCGGCGACATGTTCACCGTGCACGGCAGCCGGATGCGCATGCGCCATGTCACCGCCGAGGAACTGCGCCGCATGGACGCCGAGGCGGACCGCTGCGTCGCCGAACTCGCCGACGCCCGCTGCGACGCCTACGCTTACGCCTGCCTGGTCGCCATCATGGCTGCGGGCCCCGGCTACCACGACGCCGCGGAGAAGCGCCTGGCCCGGGTCGCCGCCGACGCGGGCGGGGCCGCCCCGGTCATCTCCAGCGCCGGCGCCCTGCTCGCCGGCCTCGACGTGCTCGGCGCGCACACCGTCGCCATGGTCACGCCGTACCTGCCGGAACTGACCGACCTGGTACGCGGCTACCTCGAAAGCCACGGCGTCACGGTGCGCGACGCCCTCAGCTTGGGCGTCGCCGACAACCTCGCCGTCGGCTGCCTCGACCCGGCCGACCTGCTCAAGCACTACCGCAGGCTCGACCTTTCCGGTTGTGACGCGCTGGTGCTGTCGGCCTGCGTGCAGATGCCGTCACTCCAGATGATCCAGCGGGTCGAGGACGAGGTCGGCATCCCGGTGCTCAGCGCCGCGACCGCCACCACACACGCGCTGCTCACCTCCCTCGGACTGGCCCCGGTGGTGCCGGACGCCGGGGCACTCCTCGCGGAGCGCGGGTGACCGTCCCGGCCGGGCCCGTCCCCGGTGCCCGCGTCCGGGAACCCGCGTCCGGGTCTGCGAGCACCGGGGACGGGCCGGACCTCCGGGGCCCCGGCCGGCCGGCCGGGGCCCTCGCGGTCGCCCGTGCCCTGGCCGGAGTGCTCCCCGCGGAGGCGATCCTCACTGACTCCGACCGGCTGCGCACCTACGACTGCGACGGGCTGAGCCACCTGCGGGTCATGCCCGGCCTGGTCGTGCTGCCCGAGACCACCGCCCAGGTGCGCGCGGCCGTACTGGCTTGCGCCGAGGCGGGGGTCCCGTTCGTGGCGCGCGGCGCGGGCACCGGCCTGTCCGGCGGTGCCCTGCCGGTCGCCGACGGGGTTGTCATCGCGTTGACCCGTATGCGGCGCATCCTGGGCGTCGACCCGGTCGACAAGACCGCCGTCGTCCAGCCGGGGGTGGTCAACACCGAGATTAGCGCCGCCGCCAGAGCGCACGGCCTTTACTTCGCGCCCGACCCCTCCAGCCAGGCCGTGTGCACGATCGGCGGCAACGTCGCGGAGAACTCCGGCGGCGCCCACTGCCTCAAACACGGTTTCACCGTGAACCACGTCCTGGCCGCCACCGTCGTGCTTCCCACCGGGGAGGTCGTCGAACTCGGGAGCCGGGCACCCGACCCCATCGGATACGACCTGCTCGGCGTCTTCGTCGGGGCCGAGGGCACCCTCGGGATCGCCACGGAGATCACCGTACGGCTCACCCGGACTCCCCAAACGGTGGAGACCCTGCTGGCCGGGTTCCACGGCGTCGAGCCGGCCGCGGCCACCGTCTCCGCCATCGTCGCCGCGGGCGTCGTGCCCGCCGCCGCTGAACTCATGGACGCCCTCGCCGTCGAGGCGGCTGAGGCCGCGGTCGGCTGCGGTTACCCGCCCGGCGCGGGAGCGGTCCTGCTCGTCGAGCTCGACGGGCCGCTGGCCGAGGTCGCCCACGCCCTGGTCCAGGTCGAGGAGCTGTGCCGCCGTCACGGCGCCTTCGACGTGCGCCGGGCCCGTGACGAGGGCGAACGGGCCGCTCTGTGGCGTGGCCGTAAGTCAGCCTTCGCCGCGGTCGGCCGGATCAGCCCCGACTACTACGTCCAGGACGGCGTCGTGCCCCGCACCGTGCTTCCCGAGGCGCTCCTGCGCATCGGCGCCCTCGCCGACCGGGCCGGGCTGCGCGTCGCCAACGTCTTCCACGCCGGCGACGGCAACCTGCATCCCCTGGTCCTCTTCGACGCCGCGGTTCCCGGCGCCGCCGCGACCGCCGAGCGCCTGGCCAACCAGATCCTCGGCGTCTGCCTCGACCTTGGCGGGTCCGTCACGGGCGAACACGGCGTCGGAGTGGAGAAGATGGCCTATCTGGGCCGCCAGTTCTCCCGCGACGACCTCGACGTCATGCAACTCCTCCGCTGCGCCTTTGACCCGGCCGCGCTCGCCAACCCCGGCAAACTCTTTCCCACCCCGCGCCTGTGCGGCGAACCCCCCGGCCCCCGCCGTGGCGCCCATCCGCTCCAGGACGCGGGCCTGGCGGAGCTGTACTGATGACCCTCACCGACGCCATCCGGCGTGACCTGCGTGCCCTCCCCGATGTCACGTTCGTCCCCGGCGACCCGGCCGTTGTCCTCCCGGCGACCGTTCAGGCCCTGGCCGCCGTCCTCGGTCACACCGGCGACTTCACCGTGGCCGTCGTCGGCGCTCGTACCTCGGCCGCGCCCGGCGAACCGTGGACGGCCGCCGACATCGTGGTCGACACCAGCCGCCTGGACGCCCTGCTCTCCTATGACCCGGGGGAGCTCGTGGTGCGGGCCCAGGCAGGGATGCCCCTCGCCCGGCTTCAGCGGACACTCGCCGAGCACGGCCAGCGACTCGCCCTCGACCCAGAGCACGACCGGGGCACCCTCGGCGGCATCGTCGCCGCCGACGCCAGCGGCCCCCTCCGGCTGCGCCACGGCACCGTACGCGACCAGCTCCTCGGGGTCACCGTCGTCCTCGCCGACGGCCGCGTCGCGCGCGCCGGCGGCAACGTGGTCAAGAACGTGGCCGGATACGACCTGGGCAAGCTCTACACCGGGAGTCTCGGCACCCTCGGCGTCCTGGCGGAACTCGCCTTCCGGGTCGCCCCGCTGCCGCCCGGTCACCGGTGGCTGGCCGTCCCCTGCGGCCTGCCGGTCGCCACCGACCTGGCCAGAGCGATCGACGAGGCCGCGCTCGAACCGGCCGCCGCGCAGTGGTACGGCCCCGGCGAAGGCGAGGGGGAGCTGCGGCTGCTCTTCGAAGGGGTACCGGCCGCTGTCGAGGACGTCATCGGCCAGGCCCGCGCGCTGGTGACCCCCTTCGCCTCCGGCGCCCCGCAGAGCCGTACGGCCGGCACCCGCCCAGTTTCTCCCGGGGCCGGCGGCATGCCCGCCAGGCTCCGGCTCGCCGCCCCGCCCTCGTGCCTGCCCGGCCTCGTACGCCACACCGTGGCCCGCTGCGCCCGGTCCCCCGAGACGGTGTGGACCGAGGCGGCCGTCGGTGTCGGCGTCGCCACCCTGTCTCTCCCGGCGCCCTCCCCGGCGGGACCACCTTCGGGATGGGGGGAAGCACTGGACGGGGTCCGCGAGCTGGCCGCTGCGTACGGAGGCAGCGTGGTGGTGGACACCGGCCCCGGGGCGGCCCGTCTGCCCGCCGACCCCTGGGGGGTGCCGCCGGGTGCCGTCGCTCTGATGCGTACGGTCAAAAACCAGTTCGACCCCCGGCGTCGGCTCAACCGACACCGATTTCTGGAGGGGTTATGACCTCGTCGCCCACGCCGTTCCCATCCGGTTCCGAGCCCGGGGAAGCGCCTGGCCCGCTGCCCGCGCTCGCGCCGGGCGAGCACGGGGTGGCATCGGCGGCGGGCTCCCGAGGCGATGACCCAACCGGATGGCTGGCCGACTGCGTACACTGCGGCTTCTGCCTGCCGGCCTGCCCGACCTACATCCTTGACGCCGTGGAACCCGACTCTCCCCGGGGCCGTATCCAGCTCATCGGCCAGATCGTCGACTCGGGCACCGTCTCGCCCGTTCAGGCCGGGCACCTGGACAACTGCCTCGGCTGCCTTGCCTGCCTGCCGGCCTGCCCGTCGGGCGTGCGTTACGACAGGCTGATCGAGCACGCGCGGGAACGGGTTGAGGAGGAGCATCCCCGCTCGTGGCGGGAGCGGGCACAGCGCATCCTCATCTTCGCCCTGTTCCCGCATCCGCGAAGGCTCCGTCTGGTCCGCCCGCTGCTCTGGCTGTATCAGCGTTTTCTCGCCGGGTTCGTCTCCCGGCTCCTGCCGGCGGCCGTACGTGAGATGGCCGCCCTCGCCCCCGAGGTGACCGGCCGCACCTGGACCGCTGTGCCCGAGACCGTGCCCGGGGCGCAACCCCGGCGTGCCGTCGTCGGTCTGGTCTCCGGGTGTGTCCAGCGCGTCTTCTTCCCCGGTGTGAACCAGGCCACGGTCGAGGTGCTGGCCTCGGAGGGGTGTGAGGTGCGGACCCCCGCCGCCCAGGGATGTTGCGGGGCTCTCAGCGCCCATGCCGGACGCACCGAGGAGGCCCGTGGCTTCGCCCGCGCCCTGATCCGGACCTTCGAGGACGCGGGAGTCGACGTCGTCGTCGTCAACGCGGCCGGTTGCGGCGCGACCATCAAGGAGTACGGACACCTGCTGGCCGACGACCCCGACTGGGCGGCGCGGGCCACCCGGTTCGTGGCCAAGGTCCGCGACGCCACCGAATGGCTCGTCGAACTCGGCCCTCGAGCCACCCGTGTCCCCGTCGAACTCAGTGTCGCCTACCAGGACGCCTGCCATCTCAGAAACGGCCAGGGCATCATCGCCCAGCCCCGTGCCCTGCTGAGCGGCATTCCCGGCCTCGACCTCCGGGAGATCGCCGAACCCGGTGTCTGTTGCGGATCCGCCGGAATCTACAACCTCCTGCAGCCCGGCACCGCCTCCCGCCTCGGCCACCGCAAGGCGGAACACGTACGGGACACCGGCGCGGCGGTCCTCGCCACCGCCAACCCGGGCTGCGCCATGCAGATCCGCCACGCCCTGCGCGACTCCGGCTCCGAGGTGCAGGTCATGCACGTGATGGAACTGCTCGCCCTCAGCCTCCGGGGGTAGTGGGATTCCCCGATCCCACTACCCTGCTATGGGCGCCCGGCCGGTTCACCCACTACGAGGGGAGCCCGGCTGGGAAGCCGGTCCGCGGTCAGTGGCAGCCGAGGTGGTGGGCCAGCATTCGACCAGGTCGGCCTGGCCTGCCACCACGGCGGTGCGGAGGTGCTCGGTGCGGGCGGATCCGTCGCCCACCAGGGTGGCCACTCCGGCCAGGGCCCGGATCTCTTCGGCCAGCGCGGTCAGCGCCAGTTCTGAGGTGGGGGTTTCGGGCTGCCCCGCCGTGTGGAGGAGGCGCACGAGGTTCACTCCTGCGGCCTTCAGCTCCCGGACACAGGCGACGACGGCGGCCGTGGCGGTCCCGGCCCGTACGGTGAGGGCGACACCGCGCAGCGGGGTGGCGGTGGCCCGGATCACGGTGGCCAGGTCCATCGGTGAGGTTTGGGCCGAGGTCTCGGACACGTCAGGGCAGGTGTACTCGACATAGCCGAAACCGGCCTCGGCGGCGGCCTTGGCCAAGGTGGTGTCGGTGGGAAGCCGCAGTCCGGCGAGCGCCTCGGTGTGGGTGGTGACGAAGTCGGCGAGTCCAGACAGGGCGGTCCAGTCAAGGGTGTCGGCCGGAACCGCGGCAAGGTCGGCGACGACGAGACCGGCGCCGGCCAGGGCGAGGCCGCCGAACAAGGCGAGGTCGCGCTCGTGGCGACCCGCCGAGTCCGCGGGGGCCGGAGGCCGGGTGACGACGACGCGGGTGGGGAGCGTGCGGCCGGCGATCCGGACCGGGGTGCACAGGGGGTCGGCGCCCGTGCTGAGGGGGAGTTCGACCTCGGCGGAGGTCGCTTCGGTGAACCAGCGTTCGACGTCGCGGGCGAGGCCGGGATCGGCGGCGCGCAACCGGTCGTAGGACAGGGCCCCGGTCCGGGTCAGCCATTGAAAGGCGAGCTGGCTGGGAGCGCGGTCCATGCGCTGTCCGAAGGTCTCCCACCAGATCTGGCTGGCCATGGCCCGCGTCTGGAGGTGTTCGACGGCGGGGCGGCGTTCGGCCTCGTAACGCGCGAAAGCCGTAGCGGGGTCGGATTCGGCGGCCAGGCATCGGGCGAGTACGACCGCGTCCTCCATGGCCAGTGTGGTGCCCGAGCCGACGGAGAAGTGGGCGGTGTGGGCCGCGTCGCCGATGAGGACGACTTTGCCGGTACTCCAGCGTGCGCAGTCGACGTTGCGGAAGTTCGCCCAGCGTGACCTGTTGCCGAGCAGCGGGCGGCCTTCGAGGTCGGCGGCGAACAGCCGCTCCAGGTATTCCTTGCTGCGCAGATCGGTGCCGTCGGGTCCCAGGGGGGCGTAGGGCCGGTCGAGTCCGGCACGGCGCCAGGTGTCCTCATCGGTTTCGACGAGGAAGGTCACCATGCCCGGCGCGTAGGGGTAGGCGTGCGCGGCCCACGCGCCGTGCTCGTCGGCGACGAAGCTGAAGGTCATCCCCGCCAGTTCGAGTTCGGCGCCCAACCAGATGTACTTGGCCCGGCCGAGCCCGTCAGTCACCCCGAACTCGTGGCTGAGCGCGGTCCGGGTGGCACTGTTGGCGCCGTCGGCTGCCACGATCACGTCGGCGCCGATCTCGCCGAGCTCGGCGGGGGTGCCGTACTTGAGGGTGACTCCCACCGCGAGGGCCTGCTCGCGCAGGACGTCCAGCAGTGCGGCGCGCGCGATGGCGGTCCCGCCTCGTGGGCCCCACCGCACGTCGGTGGCGCGGTGACGCAGTGAGATGCCGTGGCCGACCACTCCGGCCTCGACGATGCGACGCTGCGTTTCGGGGTCGATCTCGGCCAGCGCCGCGATGGTGCGGTCCGCCAGGCCGATGCCGAAGCCGAAGGTCGAGCTCGGAGCGTCCCGCTCGTAGACCGTGACGTGCCAGGACGGGTCTGCCCGACGCAATAGCCGGGCCAGGAACAGGCCGGCCGGGCCACCACCCAGGCTGACCAGGGTGCGATTGCCCATGGAGCTCCTTAGCTTTGCGTAGAATATTTTACGTAACCGTAAATCATCTGCCATGCCGGTGCAACGGGCCCTTCCGGTCGGCGCCCCGAAACACCCTTCTCATGCGTTAAATATTAGACTAATGTGTCAGAAATTCGTGCGGGGTGATCCCGTCCGGCCCACAGGGAGATTCCATGACCAAGTCCGCCGTCACCCCCCCGCCCGGCGTCCGGGTCGCCGGTCCACCGGTGGCGGGTGTCGAGGAAGTGCTGACCGGCCCTGCCCTGGCATTCATCGCCGAACTGCACCGCAGGTTCGCCCCGGTCAGGAACGAGTTGATGACGGCAAGGGCCGTCCGGCGGGAGAAGATCGCCGCCGAAGGGCGGTGCGACTTCCTGCCCGAGACCGCTGGCGTGCGAGCCGGGGACTGGCGCGTACCGCCTCCCCCCGCCGACCTGACCGACCGTCGTGTGGAGATCACCGGTCCGGCCGAGCGCAAGATGACCGTCAACGCGCTGCGCTCCGGGGCCAAGGTCTGGCTCGCCGACTTCGAGGACTCCCTCGCCCCCCGCTGGAGCAACGTGATCGCCGGGCAGATCAACCTCTCGGCCGCGATCGCCCGGGACATCGACGAGGAGATCGACGGAAAGCGCTACCGGCTGCCTGAGGGCCCGCTGGCCACGATCGTGATGCGCCCTCGGGGGTGGCACCTCGACGAGCGGAATCTGGAGATCGACGGTGAACCGGCGGTCGCGGCCCTCGTCGACTTTGGCCTCTACTTCCTGCGTAACGCCCAGATCCTCCTCGAACGGGACAGCGGGCCGTACTTTTATCTGCCCAAGCTCGAAAGCCACCGCGAGGCCGCACTGTGGAACGAGGTCTTCCTCGCCGCCCAGGCGGCCCTCGGGCTGCCCGCCGGGACGGTCCGCGCCACGGTGCTGATCGAGACGATCACCGCCGCGTTCGAGATGGACGAGATCCTGCACGCCCTCGGCCCGCACGCCGCCGGGCTCAACGCCGGACGCTGGGACTACCTGTTCTCCATCGTCAAAACGTTCCGTGACGTGGGCCCGGCCTTCGTGCTACCCGATCGCAACACCGTCACCATGACCGCCGGCTTCATGCGTGCCTACACCGACCTGCTGGTCGCCACCTGCCACCGCAGGGGGGCGCACGCCATCGGCGGCATGTCGGCCTTCATCCCCTCGCGACGGGATCCGGAGGCCAACCGGATCACACTGGACCACGTGCGCACCGACAAACGGCGAGAGGCCGGTGACGGATTCGACGGCTCCTGGGTGGCCCACCCCGGCCTGGTGCCCGTCTGCCATGAGGTTTTCGACGAGACCCTCGGAGACCGTCCCCACCAGCTCGGGCTGCGACGCGAGGTGCAGATCACCGCCGACCAGCTCCTCGACGTGCGCTCGGCGGGTGACCGCTTCACCCGTGCAGGTCTCGACAACGCCGCCGACGTGCTCCTGCGCTACTTGGCGGCCTGGCTCGGCGGCAGCGGCGCGGTCGGCATCCACAACCTCATGGAGGACGTCGCGACCGCCGAGATCTGCCGCTCTCAACTGTGGCAGTGGCGCCACAACGCGGTACGGCTCGACGACGGCGTCACCGTCACCGCGCAGATGCTGACCCATGCTCTCGACGAGCGTCTGGCCGTGATCCGCGAGGAACTCGGCGAGGCCGCGTACGCCCTGGGCCACTGGACCTCGGCCCGTGAGCTCGTCGGCAGGCTCGTCCTGTCCGACGACTACGCTGACTTTCTCACCCAGCTGGCCTACCCGCTGCTCGATGAGGGGTGAGCCGCGGGGGTCCTCTGGGTGCTGCTGAACCTGGGCATGCCTGCCAACCTCGCTGTATGGACCACCCCCGGCGGCAACCTGATCCCGGTGTCGGTCCTGCATCGGCGGGTAGCCGAACTGGCCGTCGGCTACCAGGCCGCCCCATGAGCCGGGGCCACCGATCGACGCCACAACGGTGCCCAGGCGGGAGGTTCAGGCGTTTTGTGGCAGCAGACTCAGCCCATCGCCGTCCGGCGTGGGCGCGAACCGGCGGTCATGCGGGCCGTTGAAGATCTCATGTGGCAGCGGCACCACCACGCTGCTGATGGTCTCGAACACGTCGAGGAAGACCTCGTCTCCGGCGGGCGCCTGGTGCTCGATCGCGTGGAACGCCGCGATCATCTCCTTCGGGCCGCGTACGTAGAACGGTTATCGTCGAACCACTGCCCCGCCCAGGCTCGGCTGTGATCGCGACACGCACTTGGCCATTGAACCGAACGATCGTGCGGAAGCCGGGTCTGCTACTGGGGCCGGGGGGACCCGTGCACGGAGCCGGTGTTGCTGCGAGCGGCGTACGGCCCGGGCTGGTATCGGCTGGACGCGGGCGGCGGCGCGGTGTGGGCGGGGTCGATGCCCTGGTTGTGATCGTCGGCGTGCGCGATACCCGGTCCTCGAATTCGAGGGCCGGGTATCGCTTTTTGGCCATCGTTTCATGTACATCCGATCGGTTAATATGTGTATGTCCGCTGGCTGATTATCCGAGGGTGGTAATGGCACCCCCATATGAAGGATTAACAATCGTGTGGTCCAAGGTCTTCTCCGAGCTCACCGGGCTGGACCAGGCGATCATCAGTACGGCGGTCAGGCGCAGCTCGTACCGGGACCTCAAGCTCGCCGGCGATGTCGTCGACCGCGAGCAGCTCGTCGCCGACGCGTTCAGCGAGGCCAAGCTCATCCCCGCCCCCGTCACGTTCGCGGACTTCGTCGACACCAGGTTCGACGCCACCCTGGACAACCCCTCGTGACGCCCGCCCCGAGGTCCGTGCCCGGGGGATCCACGCCTGGAGGCATCCGATGAAGTTCCACTGGTTCCTGCCCACCGCCGGTGACAGCCGGGTCCTCACCGGGGGCGGCCACGGCCTCAGCAGGGGACACGGCCGCTCCGAGGCGGCCACGTTCCGCCCGCCGGACATCGAGTACCTGGCGCAGGTCGCCCGCTCCGCCGAGCAGCTCGGCTTCGAGGCGGTCCTGACCCCGACCGGCACCTGGTGCGAGGACGCCTGGCTGGTCACCGCCGCGCTGACCCGCGAGACCGAGCGGCTGAAGTTCCTCGTCGCCTTCCGGCCAGGCTTCATGTCACCGACGCTGGCCGCGCAGATGGCCGCCACCTACCAGCGGCTCTCGCGCGGCAGGCTCCTGCTCAACGTGGTGACCGGCGGGGAGAGCGCCGAGCAGGCCAGGTTCGGCGACCACCTGTCCAAGGACGAACGCTACGCGCGCACCGACGAGTTCCTGTCGGTCGTGCGCGGTGCCTGGAGCGGTACCCCCTACGACTTCGACGGCGGCCACTACCGAGTCGAGGGCGCGATGGTCGCCGAGACGCCCGATCCCGTCCCGGAGATCTACTTCGGCGGCTCCTCGAAGGCTGCCGGACCGGTCGCGGCCAGGCACGTGGACGTCTACCTCACCTGGGGCGAGCCCCCCGAGCAGGTGGCGAAGAAGATCGAGTGGATCCGGGAGCTGGCGGAGGAGCAGGGCCGCAAGCTCCGCTTCGGCATCCGGCTGCACGTGATCACCCGCGACAGCGAGCGCGACGCCTGGGCGGAGGCCGAGCGGCTGCTGGCCGCCATCGACCCGGCCGACATCGTCTCGGCCAGGAAGCTGCTCGGCCGTAGCGAGTCGGTCGGCCAGCGGCGCATGCTGGAGCTGCACGAGGGCTTCACCGGTGGCACCGCCCGCGACCTGGAGATCCATCCGAACCTCTGGGCCGGGGTCGGCCTCGTGCGGGGCGGTGCCGGCACCGCGCTGGTCGGCAGCCACTCCCAGGTCGCCGAGCGGATCGAGGAGTACACCTCGCTCGGCATCGAGGAGTTCGTCCTGTCCGGCTACCCCCACCTGGAGGAGGCGTACTGGTTCGGCGAGAACGTGCTTCCCCGCGTCGCCGCGCCCGTCCAGGGGTGATCACGGCCACATCCGGCGAGCCCGTCTTGCGCGTGATCTCCGCGGGGAGGAATCTCGGTGCATGCCTGACGACCGCCCGTACGACATCGTGCTGTTCGGCGCCACCGGGTTCACCGGGGCGCTCACCGCGGAATACCTCGCGCGCAACGCCGCTCCCGCCCTCCGCTGGGCACTGGCCGGGCGTAACCGGGCCAAGCTCGAAGCGGTCAGGGACCGGATCGGCCTGCCCGAACTGCCGCTGCTGCACGCCGACGTGACCGACCCGGCCTCCCTGGTGGAGATCGCCAGGCAGGCCAGGGTCGTGGCGACCACCGTGGGCCCCTACGTCTCCTACGGCGAGCCGCTGGTGGCCGCCTGCGCCGACGCGGGCACCCACTACGCCGACATCACCGGCGAGCCCGAGTTCGTCGACCGCATGTTCATCCGCCATCACGAGCGGGCCAGGAGGACCGGGGCCAAGCTCGTGCACGCCTGCGGCTTCGACTCCGTCCCGCACGACCTCGGCGCCTACTTCACGGTCAGGCGGCTGCCCGAGGGAGTGCCGCTGGAGGTCAGCGGCTTCGTCCGGGCCTCCGGTGCCGCCTCCGGCGGCACCGCGCACTCCGCCGTCATGGCGATCTCCCGCTTCCGGCAGACGGCCGAGGCCGCACACGTCCGGCGCGAGCTGGAAATCGTGCCCGGGGCCGCCGCGGCCTCCAGGACCAGGAAGACGCGTGGCATGCCGGGCCCGGTCCGCTACGTCGGAGGGTGGGCACTGCCGCTGCCCACGCTCGACCCGCAGATCGTCGCCCGCTCGGCCCGCGCGCTGGACCGCTACGGCCCCGACTTCACCTACCGTCACCACTTCGCGGTCAGGCGACTGCCCGTCGCGCTCGGCCTCGCCACCGGGGTGGGCGCCCTCGCGCTGCTCGCCCAGATCCCACCGGCGCGCTCCCTGCTGCTGCGCCGCTTCGCACCCGGTGAGGGGCCCGGCGTCGAGCAGCGGGCCAGGAGCTGGTTCAAGGTCACCTTCCTCGGCCTGGGCGGCGGGGCGCGCGTCGTCACCGAGGTCGCGGGCGGCGACCCCGGCTACGGCGAGACCGCCAAGATGCTCGGCGAGTCGGCGCTCTGCCTGGCGACGGACGACCTCCCGGAGGCCTCCGGTCAGCTGACCACCGCCGTGGCGATGGGCGACGCGCTGATCGGCCGCCTGGTGCGGGCGGGCATCACCTTCACGGTGCTGAGCGACTCGCGCAAGTAGGCGTCCGCTCGGGACGAGCGGCTCCCGGGTTCCGGTGTGACGATCGTGGACGGGATCGGCCGGGCCCGCAGGGCGACTCCCACGACAACGGCGCGGTGGTCCGCGGCAACGTCGTGCGCGACACGCTCACGCCGTACGACTTCGCCCTCCACACCGACTACGGCGCCGCCTGGGTCACCGTCGAGGGCGACGCCGTCCAGCCTTTCCCGATCGTGTAGGTCCGCCGGAAGCCGCTCTTGGAGAAGCCTTGGGGACCGGATGAGCGTGAAGGTGATCCGGGCACGGTACTAAACCGGGTAGTCCGCGTGCGGGACCGGGGACCGTGTCATGTCCGACTCGTGAGCGCGAGAGAGCGTGATGAGGACCTGACGGCCCGAGTGCCGGCCGGACGCGCCGGCACCGCCGCGCGGTGATACCGAACAGAGCGTCGGGGGACCGGCCCCGACGACGGCTGGTCGCGTCCGGGGCCGGCCCGAGTCCTAGGAGACGTCAGCCATGAAAATGCCCACAGTCAACGAGTGTCAGGTCGATGCGTGCGCCTACAACGCGGACCACGTCTGCCACGCGCTGGCCATCACGGTCGGCAACAGTCATCACGCGGAGTGCGAGACCTTCTTCAAGGTCGACTTGAAGGGTGGCGACCCCGCCGCCACCGGCCGCGTCGGCGCCTGCAAGATGTCCGACTGCCAGCACAACGTCCAGTACGAATGCCAGGCCTCCGGCATCGTCGTCGGTTACGTGCAGAAGGACATCGACTGCCTCACGTACGCGCCGGCCTGACGGCGGCCCGGGCCTCTTGGCATCCAAGCGCTTGTTTGGTAACACTGGCCCATGGCAGAAACCGCCGCCGACGTCTTCGCGCCCGCGAAGCTCGGGCCGATCACCCTGCGCAACCGCCTGATCAAGGCGGCCACCTTCGAGGGCATGACCCCCGAGGCGCTGGTCTCCGACGAGCTGATCGACTTTCACCGGCGGGTGGCCGCCGGAGGCGTCGGCATGACCACGGTGGCCTACTGCACGGTGGCACCGGAAGGCCGCACGCAGTGGCGGCAGATCTGGATGCGCCCGGAGGCCGTGCCCGGCCTGCGCCGCCTCGTCGAGGCGGTACACGCCGAGGGCGCCGCCATCTCCGCGCAGATCGGTCACGCCGGCCCGGTGGCCAACCCCGCCTCCAACAGGCTCCCCGCGCTGGGCCCGTCCCGGCGGTTCAACTGGCTGGGCATGAGCATGACCCAGGCGACGACCGTCGCGGACATCGAGCGCATCGTCCGCGCGCACGCCGACGCGGCGCTCCTGGCGGAGGAGTCGGGCTTTGACGCCGTCGAGATCCACCTGGGGCACAACTACCTGGTCAGCTCCTTCCTCAGCCCCCGGCTCAACCACAGGACCGACGGCTACGGCGGCAGCCTGGCCAACCGGGCCCGGCTGGCGCGCGAGGTCGCCCTGGCGGTAAGGGAGGCCGTCGGCGGCCGGATCGCGATCCTGGCCAAGCTCAACATGGACGACGGGGTCAGCGGCGGCCTGACGCCCGACGAGAGCCTCCAGGTCGCGACCTGGCTGGAGACGGACGGCGGACTCGACGCCATCGAGCTGACGGTGGGCAGCTCGCTGCTCAACCCGATGTACCTGTTCAAGGGCGACGCCCCGATCCGTGACTTCGCCGCGGCCCTGCGGCAGCCGCAGCGGCTGGGGGTGCGGCTGCTGGGCGGCCGGTTCCTGCGCTCCTACCCCTACCGGGACGGCTACCTGCTCGACGACGCCCGCGCCTTCCGCGCCGCCCTGAGGATGCCGCTGGTGCTCCTCGGCGGCGTCACCAACCTGGCGACCATGGAACTGGCCCTGCGCGAGGGCTTCCAGTTCGCCGCCATGGGCCGGGCCCTGCTCATGGAGCCGGACCTGCCCAACCGGATCATGAAGAACCGGGCCGTCGAATCCCGGTGCATCCACTGCAACCGGTGCATGCCGACGATCTACTCCGGCACCCGCTGCGTGCTCACGGAGTGACCGCCCTCGCTCTCAGCGGAGCCCGGCACGCCGGGCGGTGACCACGTCGACGACGGCCACGACCAATGAGACCAGTACGAAGGCGATGGCGACCAGCAGCGAGTGCCGGAACGCCGTCGCGTAGTCGCCGTGGGAGGAGGCGACCTCGGCGAAGAACACCGAGCCGATCGCCGCGATGCCGACGGCCGTGCCGAGCCGCTGTCCCGTCTGGAGCACCCCGCCGGCGGTGCCGGCCATCGCGACCGGCACCTCCGACAGGGTCAGCGTCTGGTTGGGGGAGATCACCAGGCCGCTGCCCAGGCCGGCGAGGAGCAGCGGCAGCGCGATGGCCCAGGCCACGTGCTCGCCGGGGACCAGCCGCACGGCGAGCGCCGTGACGCCCAGCGCGGCCGCGACCAGCAGCAGCCCCGCCACCACCAGCGGCCGGCCCAGCCGGGTGACGGTCCGGCCGCCCAGCGCGGCGGCCACGGCCGACCCCGCCGCGAAGGGGGTGGTCGCCAGCCCTGCCTCCAGTGCCGAGTAGCCCAGGCCGTTCTGCAGGTAGAGGGTGAGAATGAAGAAGATCGCGCTGAAGCCGGCGAAGTAGAGCGTGCCGAGCAGGGCGCCGAGCGCGTACGAGCGTCTGCGGAACAGGAACAGGTCGACGACCGGCTGGCGCCGCCGCCCGTACCGGCGCTCCCAGGCCACGAAGGCGGCGAGCACGACGAGCCCGGCGAACAGCGTCGGCCACCTTTCCGCGCCCTGCCACTGCTGCCCCTCGACGAACGGCAGGAGCACCAGCACGACGCCGAGGGCGAGCAGCAGCACGCCCACCGGATCCATGCTCTCCCGGGGGCGCCTTTCGCGCGCCGGAGGCCGGATGTAGCGGTACGCCAGGACCACGGCCAGGATGCCGATCGGCACGTTGACGTAGAAGACGAGGCGCCAGGCGTCGGGGCCGCCGCCGAGCTGGATGAGCGCCCCGCCGAGCAGCGGGCCGATCGCGGTCGAGAAGCCGATGACGGTGCCCAGCATCCCGAACGCCCGGCCCCGTTCCGCTCCCCGGAAGAGTTGCTGGATCAATCCGCTGACCTGCGGATTCAACACCCCGCCGGCCATCCCCTGGATGAGTCTCGCGATGACCAGCAACCTCGGGTCCCCGGCCATCCCGGCCGCCGCGCTGGACAGGGTGAACAGGACGACACCGAGGACGAACACGTTGCGCCGGCCGTGCATGTCGCCGAACCGCCCCGCGGGGATCAGCGCCAGCCCGAAGGTGAGCGCGTACCCCGACACCACCCACTGCAGGTCGCTCTGCGGGGCGTTCAGCCCGTTGCGGATGGCCGGTAGCGCCACGTTGACGATGCTGACGTCCAGCAGGGTCATGAAGCCGGCGACGAGGCAGACGGTCAGCGCCTTCCAGCGGCGTGGGTCGGCTCCCTCCTGGTCTCTCAGAGCCGTCGTCTCGTCGCTCATCCGGTCGCGCGGTGCGGGGGCCCGGCCTCCCGGTCCGCCGGTCTTCTCCTCCCGCCGCGTTCCAGATCTTCGGGCGGTACGGGTGACCGGCTGAGGACCAGCATGCCGCCCCCGTTCTCCGCCTTCGGCTTTCAGCAGCCGATACGTACCCCTTTCGGATGTTCAAATCACCGTTCGGGCCCCGGCGAGTCGCCGGGGCCCGAACCGTGGCTCATCTGCGGAGCGGGGAGTCGCCCGGTGCTACGGGCACGTCGCCTCGCCGCTCTGCACCGGGACGTTCACCGCGGTCCAGGCGGCCTTGACCGCGTTGACCTCGACGCAGCCGCTCGGGAAGAGCGCCTTGGCGGCGGCCACGGTGGCCTTCCGTGCCTTGGGGTGCGTCCACGGCGCGGTCTTGCTGTTCAGCCCGGCCTGGAAGATCTGGCCGGCCTTCTGGATGCCGATGCCGGTCAGCGTGGCCGGACCCGAGCAGACGGAGCTGGCCGGCTTGCCCACCGGGTTGGTGCCCTCGGCGAGCAGGTAGAACCAGTGGTTCTGCGGGCCCGCTCCCGCGTGCACCTCGAAGTTGAAGGGGGAGCTGTAGCAGTTCGGGTGTCCCTCGGCCGACGGGTTGTACATGTTGCGGATCTCGCCCGAGCCGACCAGGTTGACCTCCTCGCCCACCAGGTAGTCCGGCGGGTCGAGGCTGGCGGGCTGGTTGGCGTAGTGCTCGGTCAGCGCGCCGAAGATGTCGCCGGTCGACTCGTTCAGGCCGCCGGTCTCGGTGCTGCTGCCCCCGGGCCCCCCGGAGTACTGGAAGACGGCGTGGCCGTACTCGTGGCCGACCACGTCCATCGGGGTGGCCTGCCGGTTGTTGGCCTGGTTGCGTCCGAAGTTGGTATAGGTGCCGGTCCAGTAGGCGTTGACGGCGCTCAGGCCGACCCGGGCCGGGAACGCGCCGCCGGAGCCGTTGAACCCGTTGCGGCCCAGCCAGTTGCGGAGCATGTTCCATTCCGTCTGTGCCGCGTACAGGGCGTCGACGCAGGCGGTCTCCAGGTTGGTGCCCGAGCCGTTGCCCCAGGAGTCGTCGGTCCCGGTGTAGGCGGTGCCGCCCTGCCCGCCACAGCGCAGGCCGGGACGGGTGGTGTCGGTCATCGAGTACGAACTGCCGGAACCCGAGGTCTGGATGGTCACCGGGTTGCCGTTGTAGTAGCTGTTGCCGGTCCCGGCGCGGACGTCGTCGTAGGAGTCGAAGATCGACCCGTCGACGGCGTCCACGAAGACGTGCAGGACGCTCGGGGTCTCGCCGTTGGTGCCGGTGACGACCACCTCCCAGGCCAGCTTGGGCGTGGTGGTGGCGGCGTGCACGAGCAACCGGGGGGTGCTCACGCTCTCCACGGTGGACACCTGCGCGCGGGCGGTGGCGGTCGCCGCGGCGGCGTCCACCTTGCTCGTGACGTCGACCGTGATCCTGGACTGCTGGCCCGAGCTCACCGACCCGACCAGCTCTCCGGCCCGGTCGGTGGACACGATCACGTCACCGCCGTACACCGGCAGCCCTCGGTAGGTGCGCGCGTAGGTCAGGTACTGCAGGCCCTGGGCGCCGGAGACGTTGGCGGTCAGGGTGAACTTCTCGTTCTGCCCCTTGAGGAGGGCTTCCGACCTCATCGCGATGGTGGCGTTGGCCGTGGTCACGGCGCGGTTGCGCGCCTCCGCGTCCGGTGGTGAGTACGGCGGAGGGTCGGCGGAGACGGTGCGGGCGGTGATGTCCGCCGGTGCTGAGGCGGCGCTCACCGCGGTGGGGGTGACCAGGGCGGTGACGGCCAGCACGGCCACGGCGCCCAGTTTGGTCTTCGGATTCACGGGGGGTGACTCCTCTCGGTGTCCCTGGAGGGGAAGAGGGATACAAGGAGCCCTAAGAGTCGGGGCTACCCCAAAGCTGACACCGAGCGAGGCAGACGAATACCTCACAAAATCCCATAACGCCGTGGTATGGGCGGCTATCCGTACCGGGGGAGCCCCTGCCGTTACGGCTCACCGGTGCGGTAAGACGTCATGTTTTGGGGGTTCCTAGGCTGAATTGCCCTGATGTACGGCGTTTTTTTCGCCGGGCCGATCGGAGATCATCTAAGGTGGGCTTCGATCGTGTTGTTACGGGGTGTGCTGGTGAGGAGGCTCTGATGAGCGAGGAAATCACAGAGGTCGACACCGAGGTGTTGGCGCGAATCGACACCTCGATCCCACATTCGGCGCGGGTGTGGGACTACTGGCTTGGCGGTAAGGACAACTACGGTCCCGACCGTGCGGTCGGCGACGAGATCGTGAAGGTCATGCCGGATCTGCCGGTCAACGCGCGGGCCGAGCGGGAGTTCATCGGCCGGGTCGTGAGCCATCTGGCCGGTGAGGCGGGCATCGACCAGTTCCTGGACGTGGGCACCGGCATTCCGGCCGCGGACAACACCCACCAGGTCGCCCAGCGGGTCAACCCCAAGGCGCGGATCGTCTACGTCGACAACGACCCGATCGTGCTGGCCCACGCCAGGGCGTTGCTGCGCGGCACCCCCGATGGGGAGACCGCCTACATCGACGCCGACCTGCGCGATCCCGAGCCCATCCTGCGACAGGCCGCGCGGACGCTGGACTTCTCCCGGCCGGTCGCGCTGATGCTGATGGGCGTCCTGGAGTTCGTCCCCGACGGGGACCAGGCCCACAACGCGGTGCGCACACTGCTGGACGCGCTCCCCTCGGGCAGCTACCTGGCCATCGCGCACAGCGTGCACAGCCCGTCGATGGACGAGGCCGCCGCCAAGTGGAACGCCAGCGCCGCCACCCCGCTCACCCTCCGCACCCAGCAGCAGCTGGAGGAGTTCCTCGACGGGCTGGAGTTCCTGGAGCCTGGCGTGGTGTCGCTGCCCAAGTGGCGGCCCGAACCGCAGACCAGCTTCCGCGACCGCGACGTCTTCCAGTACGGCGGCGTGGGCCGCAAGCCGTAGGGGGGCCTCGCCGTCCGCACGTTCTGACCCTGCGTTCTGACCCGGAGTCCCGGATCGGCCCTGCCCGGTCCGGGTGGCTCGGTGGCCCCCCGGCCACGCCGGCACAGGCCGACGTCCCTCGCCGAGAGGTGTTCGCGGCCGAAGGGGGTCAGGGGGCGGGACGGGGCCGCCTCCGCCGGGGGCGGGGGTGGTCTCCTCGGCGAGTTGGCGGGTGCGGAGGTCTTCGGGGATCTGGCCGGAGTCGCGCGTTCGAGCGGCCTTGGAACTCTCCTCCGAGGCTGAGGCGGTGGCTTTCACGGGCACGGAGCCACTTCCGGTCGGACTGGTACGGCGCGCGCATCCAGTTCGTCGGGGTCCCCGCGACCGACGAGGTCCGCGTCGTCGACGGTGATCCCGCGGGGGAGCGCTTCGTCGCCCTCGTACCGTCGAAAGGCGACGGGCGCCTTGGGCCTGCCCGGTGGCAGGCCCTAGCATCCAGATGTGCAGAATGATGTTCTAAGGGCCGGGGTGGTCCCACGCACCCTGCTGACCGCCTTCTGGCTCTGTTCCGCGGTCCATCTGGTGCTGGTCGCCGCCGGCGAAGGCCCGATGAACTCGGTGACCAAGGCGCTGCTGATGCCGCTGCTCGCGGCCTGGGTGCTGGCGCGGCGGGGACCGCGCCTGCTGGTGGCGGCGCTCCTGCTCTCCTGGGGCGGTGATGTGGCCCTGGAGATCGACGGTCTCTTCCTCGCGGGCATGGCCCTGTTCGCCGGGGCGCACGTCTGTTACGTGACCTGTCTCGTCCGCGAGGGGGCACTTCGGGCGCTGCGCCGCCGTCCGGCGATCCCGGTGGTCTACGGCGTCCTGTGGGCGGGCATGGTCTTCCTCCTCTGGCCCGGTCTGGGCGACCTGCGCCTGCCGGTGGCCGTCTACTCGCTGCTGCTGACCGCCACCGCGGTGACCGCCGCCGGTCTCGGCCCGCGCATCGGGGCCGGGGGCGCCCTGTTCCTGCTCTCCGACGCGCTGATCGCGTTCGGCCTGGCGGACCTTCCCCGCCCGCCGATGACCGGCCTGGTGATCATGGCGACCTACGTCGCGGCCCAGTACCTCCTGGCCTCGGGCATCGTCGATCGCCTCCGTAGCTGAGGCGGTCACACCGCCGGCGGATGTCCCCCCTCCGCGGGAGGGGGACATTCGATCGGCCCGCTTCGGGGAGATCGTTACCAGTGGGGTGGCGAGCAGGTGCCGGGGCTCTCCGTGATCACCTTTTCATCTCCGACTCGGTGGCGAGCCTGATGTCGAACGTGACGTCCAGGTAGGGCCCGTTCATCCCGTACCGCTCGATCGAGGCCTGGTCCTCGCGCGGCTCGAAGTCGACGATGATCTCCGGCTTGACCGCGAAGGCGGCGTCGGAGTCCAGGTAGGGGTCGTCGTTGACGAACACGTGGGTGGTCAGCGTGTGATGCCCGGCTGCCTCGACGCGGATGTGAAGATGGCCGGGGCGCATGGGATGACGTCCCATGGCGCGGAGCATGTCGCCTGCCGGGCCGTCCATCGGTACGGGGTAGCTGGCGGGCTTCACGGTACGGAACCAGTACTCGCCGTTCTCGTCGGCGGTGAACAGACCGCGCAGGTTGCCTTCGGGCTGCCCGGCGTCCTGGGTGTCGTAGTGGCCCTTGTCGTCGGCCTGCCACACGTCGAGGATCGCACCCGGCAGGCGGTTCCCGTGGCAGTCCTGCACGGTGCCGTGGATCACGGCACTCTCGGCCCGGCCCCATTCGGGGCCCGCGGCGATGAGGTCACCCAGCTCGCGCGGCGGGGCCACGGAGTGGAAGGGACCCTCCACCGAGCTCGGTGTCATGTCGGCTGGTCCCTGGTTGTTCACGTCATCGACGAGCGTGGTCAGTCCCAGCATGTCCGAGAGCAGGACGAACTCCTGCCGGGTGGGCGTGCAGAACGAGCCGGTACGCGCGAGGAAGGCGAGTCCCGCCTCCCACTCGGCCGCCGTCGGCCTCACGTCCTCGACGAAGCCGTGCAGGTGACGGATGAGGCTCTCCATGATGGTCATCAATCGGGTGTCCGCGCCCTGGAGCTGGCCGACGACCTGCTCGGTCACGGGGTGGCTGCCGGCCGGGCCGTGCCCGGCGCTCACGGTCTCACTCATGCCCAGTCCTCTGCGCTCGCTGTGTTGATCACTGGAGTACGGACGCCGCTCGACTTCCCGATCTCCACCTCGACCACGTCGCCGTCGTGCAGCAGCCACGGGGGTGTACGCGCGTAGCCGATCCCGGACGGCGTTCCGGTGGCGATGATGTCGCCGGGCCGGAGCGTGAACACGCGGCTGTTGAACGAGGGAGTCGTCCCTGCCGGGAAGATCATCTCATTGGTCGAGGAGACCGAGGGTATCCGGCTCGTCAAGGAGCCGGGAGAGGCGGGTCACTCCGCGGAGTTCTTCGGCCTGGACGTCACCGGTGAGCAGAGCCCGGCACATCCTCGGACCGCGGATCGGCCCGAGGACGTGCCGGGCTCAGGTCACCGGTGGCATCAGGTCGTTTCGATCGCCTCCATGACCGCTCCCTCCTCGGTGCGGACCTGAAGGGTGATCTCCGGCGGCAGCCGCAGCGAGTTGTGCACGGCGCTGTGCTCGATGACGGTGGTGAACGATTCCCGAAGTCCTTCGGGAAGGCCGGGAGCGTCGACGACCAGATCGATTCGGCCGACCCGTGCCGGACGCAGTCCCAGGTCGTAGCGGGCGGTCACGGTGACGCCGGCGGGCAGTTCACATCGGTGAAGGTAGCGTTCGGCGCGATGGGCGACGCAGGCCGCGAGACTCCCGACGAACAGCTCGACCGGGACGGGACCGGTGTCGCCTCCGCCGAAGTCCGTGGGCTGGTCGACACGGATGGTGTGGCGGCGTATCTGCACGTCAAAGCGGCCACCGCCGTGCCAGGTGATCTTCATCGTGCCGTTCCGGTTCTGCTTCATGGGTGACTCCACGGGTGTGTTCAGGTTCCGATAGGTGGAGCACGTGGATCTCATCGCCATGGGATGGCCCCTGCGCGTCGACAGGGGAAGGGCGCGCACCGTCCGCGGATCGTGGCCGAGGCGGACGGTGCGGTCATGCCGATCCCGGTGGCCCGAGGCGAGGGGCCGTCACCATGAGGTGGGCCCGCCGACCTGGGCGATGTCCTCCGCGGTGACGGTGCGCAACCTTTCCGCCAGGTCGGCCAGCGCGCGGGCGACCGCGAGCTCGTCGCCGATCTCGGGGACCGACTGGTCGACCGGATTGCGACGCGCGTGACCGATCCCGGTCAGGTGGGTGTCGTTCTTGGTGGTCAGGAGTGCCCGGGCGGAGGTGTCGTCGCCCTCTTCGGTGATGTAGATCTGCACGGTCCATTGCTTGGCTTCCATGGAAGGAACCTCCGATCGAACAGGTGTTCGCGGTGTCGTGCTCCCGAGTGCGCGGCGAGCCCGATCAGGTGCCGATCGCCTGGGATGGCCGGGCGGTCACGCGGGTCATCCGACGGGTGTCGCGATCTCGGTGGTCATCGGGGTCCAGCGGTTCGCGAGCCGCTGGGCGAGAGCGGGCATGGTGGTGTACTCCAGTTCCGACAGTGGTAGCCGATGCGGTTCGAACGGGCCATGACGGCGGAGATAGTCCATGATCTCGCCGGCCTGGGCCCGTGCGCCGTCGAAGGCCGGATCGTCGAACATGTCGCGCGGGCCGATCAGCTTCCCGTCGTGGATCTGGAATCCCAGCGCGACCACGCGCGGCGGGCCGTCGAACCGGGACGGGTGCGCCTGCTGGACCGGGACCGGCAGGAACGGTGCGTGGTGCGAGCCGCGCATGCACCCGGCGACCGTGTACGGAAAGGCGAAGGGCTCCAGTGCCTCGCCGACCGCGGGCAGTCCGGACTGGCAGCGGACGATCATCACCGGGTCGTCCTTGCCGACGTACTTGCCGGCGATCAGGGACAGCCGCTGGGTGCTGGTCGTGGCCGCGGTCTCGTCCAGGGTCTTGGAACGGACGCCGTGGATCACGTAACGGGCCGGGGCGCCGATGTACATCAGCATGTCGTACAGGTCGGCCGGGCAGTCGAAGACGATGCGCTTCTCCTCGTACAGGTCGTAGACCTCGAAGCCGAAGCCGGCGTGCATCTTTCCATCGATGACCAGGCCCGCGGTGTTGAACGGGTCGGCGAACATCTTGTACAGCGGCAGGTTCCACGCGCCCGGCTCGGTCTTGTCGGCCAGGAAGCACAGCACCGGCTCCGACGGGCGCTCCTCGAACTCCAGTTCGGCATATCCGGGCCCCATACCCCGCAGATTGCCGGAGAAGGCGTCCGACAGCAGGTCCTGGCCGGCGCCGTACAGGCCGAGTCCCTTGGCGATGTGGGTGGTGGCCTGGAAGGTGTCCCAGGCGAAGGAGTGGATGAGCCCCGCGTCGGCGCCGTAGGTGTGGGTCATGATGAGCGAGATGTCGTCGCCGCAGCTGGCGACCTGACCGTCGATGAGCAGTCCCGAGGCGGTCGCCCGGTCGATCTCGCGGCGGGCCTCGGCCATCATGTTCGGGTGCACCGCGGAGTGGCCGACGAACCCCCCGGTGTCGGCCTTGATGACACTCAAAGTGATCATGATGATCCCCCCGTGGGTTGTCCTGCTTCCACGCTGGTCAGGGGCCTTGTATATGGATAGGGCAGAAGGCCCCGGCCGGGCGGGACTTCCGTACCTGCTTGTGAGTGTGCTCTGGCGGCCCACGTCTTACGACATGGACGCTCACCTCGACGCCGGCTCCACGGGTGTCCAGGGTCTCCTCGCGGCTCCGGGTGACGTGACGGTGGGCACGATCGACACTCCAGGAAAGCAAAACCCTTGCTGACTATGACAAAGCTACGGATTAACCGAACCGCTACCCTGAGTATATCAAATTATGACAGAAAGTACTCGTGGCCGACCGGTGGGCGGATGACCGGTGATCTGCGGGTCATGAGCGGACCCGCGTCATGTCGAGCGGGTCCGCCCGATCAGTCAGGACTTTTTCCGGGGCGTGGACTCGATCTGGATGTGCTTTTCCTGCTGTTTGGTGTCAGCGAGTTTGACGCTGACCTCCAGAACCCCCTTGTCGTAGGAAGCCTTGACGTCGTTCTCGTCCACGTCACTGGGCAGCGTGATCGACCGGGTGAAGGAGCCGTAGCGGAACTCCGTCCGCTGCTGGTCCCGCTGCTCGTCACGCCGCTCGGCGTGGATGGTCAGGACGCCGTTGGACAGGGTGATGTCGACATCCTTGTCGGGGTCGATTCCCGGCAACTCGGCCCGCAGCACGTAGCGACCGTCCTTGACGTAGTCCTCGAACTTGATGGGGTGCACCGCCGTCGACTGCATAGCGGCGAGGGGCATGTCCAACCAGTTGAACAGTTCGGGGACGAGGCCTCGCCGCTCGCGGAGCATCGGCATGCTCATGGTGTCCTCCTTGTCTACTGGGGTCTTCCCATACCTCCATCACACCACCGGGCAGGACTCGGAGGTAACAGCCAGAGGTCCTTAACACGTAGGTCTTTTGGCCGCCGTGCCCGACGCCGGAAAGCCGCCGACGTCTTTACCGGATCCTTTGGGCCGGAGGTCTCCTCTCCGAGACGGGCTTAGTGCCCGAGGGGCCAGGCCGGCCCTGACCGGAAACCTCGGCCGGCATCGCCGGTAGGCGGTCAGGGGCGGGGCCAGGGACGGCCGGTGAGACGTTCGATGTCGGTGTTGAACCGTTTGAGGCAGGCGGCGAAGGTGGCGACCTCCTCGGGCGTCCAGTCGTCCAGTAACTTCTCCATGCTGCGGACGATCTCGTCGCGCTGGTGCTGGAGGCGGCGCTCGCCTTCGGCGCTGATGCGGAACTTGCGGGCGATGCCCCCGTCGGGGTCGGGGATACGTTCGACCAGCCCGGCGCGGAGCATGGCCGAGGTCTGCCGGTTGAGGGTGGAGGGGTCCAGGCCGAACGCCTCGCTGAGCTGCCCGATGGACATCGGGCCGACGATCTGGATGCGACTGAGCAGGAGGTAGGCGCTGCGGTCCAGATGGTCGCCCTCGCGTTCGGCGCTGGACAGGGTCAGGTGGTAGTACCGCCCGAGCAGCATGGTCTCGTACTCGATCGAGTGTGTGGGCTTCTCCATGCTGGTCCCTCTCCAGACTTCCCCGCGCCCTGCTTCGCCGTACGGGTGCGCATCGGCAATCACTATGTATCACCCCCATGTTATGTATTAAGCACATTATGTGTATCGTACACATCGCCTTATTCGTCCAGACAAGGGAGATCCACGTGGACGACTCCACGTCCACCACCCGCCCCGGCGGGATCGTCGGTGTGCTGGCGGTGGCCGGTATCGTCGCCTCACTCATGCAGACCCTGGTGGTGCCGCTGATCGGCGAGCTGCCCCGCATGTTGCACACCAACGCGGCCAACGCCTCCTGGGTGATCACCGTCACGCTGCTGGTGGGGGCGGTGGCCGTCCCGGTGATCGGGCGGCTCGGCGACCTGTACGGCAAGCGCCGCATGATGCTGGCCTGCTCGGTGCCGATCATCGCGGGCTGCGTGACCTGCGCGCTGGCCGACTCGGTGACCCAGATGATCATCGGGCGAGGTCTGCAGGGTATAGGCATGGGCATGATCCCGCTGGGCATCAGCGCGCTGCGGGACCTGCTGCCGTCCGAGCGGGTGGGCCCCGCGATCGCGCTGATGAGCTCGTCCATGGGCATCGGCGGAGCGCTCGGGATGCCGGTCGCGGCGGCGGTCGCCGAGTACGCGAGCTGGCGCATACTGTTCTGGGGCGTGGCCGCGCTGAGCGTGCTGGTCGCCGGCCTGATCTGGCTGCTGGTGCCCGCCACGCCCGCCCGGACCACGGGACGCCTCGACGTCGTCGGCGCGCTCGGCCTGGGCATTGGCCTGGTCTGCCTGCTGCTGGGGGTTTCCAAGGGCGCGGACTGGGGCTGGGCGAGCGGAACCACCCTCGGGCTGTTCGCCGTCGCGCTGGTCGTCTTCGTGGTGTGGGGCTGGTGGGAACTGCGAGCCGGTGATCCACTGGTCGACCTGCGCGTCACCGCCCGGCGCCCGGTACTGCTGACCAACGTGGCCTCGGTCGTGGTCGGATTCGCGATGTACGCCCAGGCGCTGATCGTGATCCAGATCCTGCAACTGCCCGAGGCCACCGGGTACGGCCTGGGCCAGTCGATGCTGGCCGCCGGCCTGTGGACGGCTCCGTCGGGCCTGATGATGATGGTGGTCTCGCCGTTGGGTGCGCGGCTGTCGGCCGCTCGCGGCCCCAAGGTCACCCTGGTCGCCGGCAGCCTGGTCATGGCGCTCGGGTACGGCTCCTCGATGGCCCTGCTCGGGACGACGTGGGGCCTGCTGGTCGTCACCTGCCTCTGCAGCATAGGCGTCGGGCTGGCCTACGGTGCGATGCCCGCCCTGATCATGAGCGCGGTTCCCCGGTCGGAAACCGCCGCGGCCAACGGCTTCAACTCACTGATGCGCTCCATCGGCACCTCGGTGTCAGCCGCGGTGATCGGTGTCGTCCTCACCCAGATGACCATGCGAGTGGGCGGGCACACCCTGCCGTCCGAGAGCGGCTTCCGCACCGGTCTGCTGATCGGCTGCGGCGTCGCACTCGTCGCCGCGGCGATCGCCTCCGCGATCCCGGCGCGCCGGGCCGGCTCCTCGGCCGAGGACGCCGAGGACGCCGAGGACGCCGAGGACACCGAGGACACCGTCACCGCCGAACCGGCGACTGTATCCTGACGCCTCCACCGAGGATTTTTGCCGCTCCGGCCTCGAACGCGCGGGTCGCCTTGAACGCCCGGATTCGCCGACCAGCGGCGCCCGGGGTCCGGCCGGACGAGCCGACGTGCCTGGTCAGGACGTTCCTGTCAACGGCGAGAAAAGCCTGTTGCGGACACGGTCAGGAAACTGCGAAGATCATCGCGTTTTGTCATGCCTTTTGTAAGGACTACGGGTGCCCAAAAAGCCATCGAGCGAATCGGGAGTCCGAGGCCACACCTTGGCGCTCTCGACCCTGCTCGCCTTCGTCATGCTCCTCACGTTCGCGCCGCCGGCGAGCGCCAACGCGTTCGGATGGTCGTATCTGCATCCGTCAGGGTGCTGCGCGCAGGCCGACAACAAGGACCATTACTACAACTACTCGTCGTTGACCTCGTACATGAAGGTCGCGGGCAACTACGCCATGATCAAGCTGGACTCCCAGACCGACATGGCCACGCACTACGACTCCACCCCCGACAAGCACACCGATGTGGAGATGTTCGACCAGTACTACAACGACTACTGGGGCCTCGACTGGGACGGGTCGAGCACCGGAAAGAACATCTACGCCCACGCCAAGTGCGTGCGGATAATCAGTCCGGGGCTCATCAACGGCTGGTGGAAGTGCGACCAGTACGAGATCCGCTTCGATCTGGCCGACATGAGCCGCTTCTCGGAGAACGAGCGTAAGAAGACGACCTGCCACGAGGTCGGGCACACCACCGGGCTCGACCACTCCTCCCAGAGCGACTCCTGCATGAAGTCAGGCCGCTCCACCGTGCGCACCTACACCTCGCACGACGTCGCGCACATCAACGGCCGATTCTGAGGACGGAACACATGCCGAAGACGCTCCGATCCCGCACCGCGGGAGTGAGCCTCACCCTGGTCACCGCCCTGGGCCTGCTGGCCGCCGTCGGTGTGGCCGCAGCCCGGTCCAACGACCCCGCTCCTCCGTTCTGGTCCCTGATGCGCTCCAACGTGGGAGAGTCGACGGGCGAGTACCTCTACGACTCGCTGGACGACCTGACGCCGGGTGCGCCGGCCTCCGGTGCCTTCGCCCCCGCGGCGGCAATGCTGGAGGGCACCATCGTCGGCATCGAGCCGGGGATCGCCTTCGGCTCCGACGACGGCGCGGGCACCGCGCCCATCGTCGGCTACGACGATCCCGACGCGGCGGTCCGCTACGCCAGCCTCGTCGTCAGGGTGGACCGTACGCTGTCCGGACAGCTCGGCCTCGGAGTGCAGAACGGTCAGATCCGGCTGCAGGTCGAGCAGCCCAATCACACCCCCCTGGACATCCTGCGTGCTTCCATCGGCAGCGCGGGGCACGGGCTGTTCTACGTGCACAATGCCCTGGAGCGCAGCCAGGCCGAGGGACGGACCGTGCCCCAGGCGCTGGCCGGCTACCTGGCCTCGGTGCACCTACCGATCGGCGAGGGCGTGTTCGTCGAGCAGGCGCCGGGTGAGCCGGTCATCGCGCCGCTCATGGACAACCCGGAGCGGGTGGACCAGATCCTCAACGGCGGTCCGCCGCCCGTGGAGGAGGAGCCCGAGCTGGAGACCCCCAGGCCGCCCAAGCCCTCGGACTTCCCGCACGGGGAGGACCCCGGCCAGACGCCGACGACCACCCCTGTCCCGGATCCCACGGACGACCCCGACGCCTCGGTGGTGGACGTCCCCGACCCGGTCACGACGGACACCCCCGGCCCCACGGAGAGCGAGCCCGAGGTCGGCACACCGACCCTGGACCGGCTGCTGAACCGCGCGGTGAGCGCGGCCTGAGAGACCGGCACCAACACCGCGTCGGCCACCTGCCGACCCGGCCACTTCGATGAGGTACGACCCCGCCCCGGTGAACCGGGGCGGGGTCTCCTCTCGATCCTTGCCCTGTGTCCTCGGATCGCCCCGGCGGTTCAACAGCGGGCCTGCAACCAGGTCTGATTCCCGTCGGCGGACCGACCGGTCAGGGCCGAGCATTGATCCATCGCGTCGGAGGCCATCCTGGCCGAACAGTTCGCCGACCCCGAGGTGGAACTGGTACATGTACGGGCCGTGGAGTACGGCTGCTTCATGTTCGAGGTGCGCAGCGCCTGACCCCGGCCTGACCTGGTCCGTAATGAGGCGGGGCGGTCACTCCGCCGGAGGTGGTCCTCTGCGATCCATCGGCCGTACTCGCGTCAGCCGGGTGGAGCGTCGTCGTACCTCAGCGGAAGACCCCCGTGTGGCCGAGTGAGTAGCGTCCGGGCTGGGGGTAGATGGCCAGGCCGTGCGGGCCGGCGTCGACGGCGATCTTGCGGATGAGGTTGCCGTTCTCGGTGTCGAACACGTAGACCACCCCGTCATAGCGTCCGGACAGCCACAGGCGGCGGCCGTCGGCCGACACGCCGCCCATGTCCGGTGAACCGCCGCCGGGGATGTGCCAGGTGTCGATCGGCTGGCGAAGGGCGAAGGAGACGACCGAGACCGATCCGGCGCCCCGGTTGGAGACGTACAGCACCTTCGAGTCCCGGCTGACGTAGAGCCCGTGAGCGCCCGCGCCGGTTTTGATGAAACCCGTGACCCGGAACTCCCCGGCGTCGACGAGCCACACGCCGTCCTTGGCCATGTCGGCGACATAGAAGGTGGTGCCGTCCGGGGAGAGCTTCACGTCCTGCGGCATGTTGGGGTACGGCATGTGTCCGTGCCGCATGGCGTCGTGCGCCATGTCGTGTTCCAGTTCGTACGACGCGTTGTCGCCCTGCGGGGCTGTGCGCCGGATGCCCTTGCGGCGCGTGGTGCCGTCCGCCAGGTCGATGACGGCGCGGACCTTACGGGCGGCTGTGTCGATGACCACCAGCTGGCCGGAGAATTCGCAGCTGCCGAGGAGGAGGGTCCCGTCGGCGGTGAAGTCCGCGTGGTTGATCCCCCGGCAGGGCATGTGCAGCGAGTGCCGGAGCCGCATGGTGCGCGGGTTGAGGAAGTCGAGCCGGTTCTCCCGCTCGGCCATCACCAGGGCGGTGTGGCCGTCCGGGGTGAAGTACAGGTTGTAGGGGTCGTCGACGAACACCGGCTTGCCGACCTTGCCGGTCATGGGGTTGATCGGGGTCAGGGAGTTGCCGTCGTTGTTGTTGACCCAGAGCGTCTTCAGGTCCCACGAGGGGACGACGTGCTGCGGCCGCCCGTCCACCCTGAAGGTGCGGAGCACCCGGTAGGTACGCGGGTCGATCACGCTGACGGTGTTGCTCTCGCTGTTGGGCACGTAGACCCGCTCGGGGAACCTCGCCACGACCGGACTGAGCATGCCGGGCCGGTCGTGGGCGTAGACGTCCACCGGATCGGCCGATCCGGTGGCCGATCCGGTGGCCGGGGCGCTCGCCGCACCGCCCGGCGATGTGGCGGTCGGCGTCCCACCGGCGGCCCCGGCGTGGTGAAGCGAGCCCGGCGCCGACGCCGGTCGCTCGCCCGCACAGGCGGACAGGACGCACGCCGCCAGCCCGATCAGGGGGGCGATCACACCGGGCCTTCGCCGCTCACTTCTCAGCCGCCGCATGACCCACCCTTTCGGTCCGACGCCGACTTTTGTCGACTATGGAAACGTTAGGAGCGGGTAGGTCGGCAGACGTTCAACCCGTGGTTAGCGTGGTGCTCGCTTTTTCCCGCAACTCGCCCTGGTGGCGGCGTTTCTCGTGCGGTGACACCATCGGAGTGCGGCCGGTCTCCCGATTTCACTGAAGCTTACGTGAATTGAGTACACGATTATTTCTTCTTGTATTGATGATCGAGTCGGTGGTGGCGGAGTATGGTCACGGTAAATCTGGATGATTAACGCCCTGTCGCATAAGAGCGGTGGCTGGTGATATAGGCGTTTGGGGGAGATATGTATAACTCGACAGATTATGTACCGTGACGTAACGTCCGAATGTCGTGAAAGCCCGCAGGGCAAAGGGAGAATGCGTGAAGTACGAATGGGTGCAAAATGAGTCGTACGGTCAGGGCGTGTACACGTCGGCGGCGGCCAGGCTCCGCATGGGCGGGGGAGTCACGCCCGGCCAGAACATTGCAACGTTCCATTTCACCCGACGCGAAAAAAACCCGACCCTGTGTTCGCCGGATGTATTCCCCGACCTGGTGCTCACCGCGACCAGCACGGGCGTCGGGGTGATGGTGGAGTACGGCATTTACGGGAAGAAGGCCAGAGTCAACAACAGTCACTCGGAGTATCAGTTCTTTCATTTCAACGAGAGGCTCGTCGAACTCAAGAGGACGGAAGACTGGCCCAGGATATACGTTCTCGACTGGGTCTTCACCGAACGTCCGGCGTGTGGTGGAGCCTGGGCGGGCGCGAAACGTGTCCAGGCCGGGTGCGCCACCCTCATCGGACACTACGATGAGTACCAGCGAGAGCGCCGGTGGGATGGTGACGGTGGCGGCGACGAGCCTTTCGGCGAGTCCGCGGAGCATGAGATCACCGTCTACAGCATGTTCGGAAAGGACACCGCCACCGCCGACATCCGTACCGCTCTCGCTGAATACAAGAGAACACTTTGAGAAAGAAAGTAATCGCGTCGCCCGAGCACGGAGTGACCTCGGCTCGGAATTCCCTGAGCCTCCACCACGGCCGCCTCGGTTTCCTCGGGACCGTCATCGCCGCCCGGAGGCAGGCCCGTCTTCAAGGGCGCTGACATTGTCGGGTGAGGCCTGCCGTCGAGACAGGATCACTTACCGTGTCGAGGTTCTCCCGGCGACTTTCAGGTGATCCTGCCCTGTGGAGGTCGCCGTGGCGCGGTAGCGCGAAGGGGGGATTCCGTAGCGGTCGGCGAATGCCTGGCGCAGTGTCTCCGTGGTTCCGAAGCCGCAGCGGGCCGCCACCCCGGCCAGCGGCAGGGAGGTGGAGACCAGCAGGTGCGCGGCGGCCTCGGTGCGGGCCTGGCGGACGAACCGGCCCGGGGTCCGCCCGAGGTGCCTGAGGAACAGGCGGGTCAGGTGCCGCTCGCTCACGCCCGCGTCGCTCGCCAGCGTGGCCGTGGTCAGGTCGGCGTCCAGGTGTCCCGTGATGTGCTCGACGACCTGCTTGACCAGGCCGTTCTCCGGAGATCCGACGGCGGTGAACATGCTCATCTGCGCCTGGTTGCCAGGGCGTTGCAGGTAGGTCACCAGGCTCCGCGCCACCCGCCGTGCCAGCTCGGCGCCGTGGTCCTCCTCGATGAGGGCGAGGGTGAGGTCCAGCGCGCTGGTGATGCCGGCGGAGGTGTAGGTGTCCCCGTCCCGGATGAAGATCGGGCCGGGATCGATGTCGACCTTCGGGTAGCGGGCGGCGATCTCGTGCGCCGACTGCCAGTGGGTGGTGGCGCGTCGGCCGTCGAGCAGGCCCGCGGCGGCCAGGATGTCGGCTCCGGTGCACACCGACGCGACGCGGCGGCTCTCGCGTGCCAGGCGGCGGACGTGAGCGACGATCAATCGGTTGCCGGCCGCGGCCTCGTGGCCCATGCCTCCCGACACGATGAGCGTGTCGAGCGGCCCGGCGACCCGTTCGAGGGACTCCTGGGCCTGGAGTGTCAGGCCGGTGCCGCAGGTGATGGGACGGCCTCCGGGGGTGGCCAGGCGAAAGCGGTAGAAGGGATCGGCGCCATGCCAGTTCGCGCTCTCCAGGGTCGTGGTCACGCAGGCGATGTCGAGCAACTCCGCCGCGTCGTATCCGATGACGGCGATCCGGCGTGCGATCACGGGGCGAGCGTATGTCAGAAAGGACAGGAATCCCAGGTTTCCAGACCTCTGCGGCGGCCTTTCTTGGTACGCGGCCGGTATGGCGGCACGGTGGAGGCATGACTCAGACAGCAACCGTCACCCGCCGCCGGCGCAGGTTCGCCTGGCACTACGTCGAGATGGTCATCGCGATGTTCGCCGGCATGTTCGTCCTGGGAATGCTCCTGTCCGCCGTCGGGCTCGGCTTCTCCCACGAGCGGCAGCCCGAGCTCGCCTACCTGCTGATGGCGTTCGACATGTCCGTCGGCATGGCGATCTGGATGCGTTATCGGGGCCACGGCTGGGCGGCCACCCTGGAGATGTGCGCGGCCATGTTCGTCCCCGTCGTGCCACTCTTCCCGCTGCTCTGGCTGGGGCTCGTCGACGGCGGGGCCATGATGACGCTCGCCCACGTGGCGATGTTCCCGCTGATGCTGGTCGCCATGCTCCGGCGCCGCGACGAGTACGCCGGCTGCGCGGCCTGACGACCGAGCCTCCGAGGTCATCGGGCGGGCCCCGTACTCGTTGGCACACGGTGGCGGTCAACGCGTACGGGGCACCGTCGGGAGTGCTGTCGGGAGTGCCGTCGGGAGTGCCGTCAGGAGTGGGGCTCCGAGGTCGTCCGGGTCCCACGGGGTGGCTCGGTGCCGGGGCCGGTCGGGGGGAGCGGCCCGTCGTCCTCGCGCAGCACGTCGTCGGCCATCTGGTCGTACTCGGCCACCCGGCTCCTGCCCGCCTCGCCGAGCTGCTCGACCACCGCGGCGACCAGCGTTTCGAGCAGCGCGACCGCCGGGGTCAGCGAGTCGAACGGGGAAGGCGAGCGGACCTGGGCGGGCAGCACGACGTCCGCCACCGTGGCGGCGGGCGACAGCCACGGGTCGGTCAGCAGCACGATCTTCACGTTGCGCGCCGCGGCGGCGCGGGCGAAGGCGATCGTCTCGCGCTGGTAGCGCCGGTAGTCGAAGAGCACCAGCACGTCGCGGCGGCCCATGTCGAGCAGGTGGGCGGCGTGGTCGGCGGTGGACCCGGCGATGTACGTCGCGTTGGGACGCAACTGGTGCAGGTGGGCGATGAGGTACTGGGCCAGGATGGTGCTGAACCGGCCACCGGCCGCCGAGATGCGGCGGCCGGGGTCGGCCAGCAGTTCCGCGGCCTTGACCAGCTCCCCCTCGGGAAGCTGGTCGAAGGTCATGGCGGTGGCGTCCAGCAGCACCCGGCGGGACCGGCTCAGCACCCTGCCGGTGTCCTCCTCGGCACTGCCGTACTGGGCCAGGGGAGAGGAGTAGCGCTGCTGGGTCTCGCGTTTGAGCGCCTGCTGCAACTCCGGGTAGCCCTCGAAGCCCAGCCGGTAGGCCAGCCGCAGCACGGTGGCCGGGCTGGTCTGGGCCTGGCTCGCGACGGTCGCCAGCGGCTCCAGACCGGCGGTCGGGTAGCCCGCGAGCAGGGTGCGGGCTACCCGCTGCTCCGCACGGGGCAGCTTGGGCAGCACGTCGCGGAGCTGGGCCGCGACGGTGCGCGGCTCAGGGGTGCCGAGCATGTTGCCTCCTCATGGACGACCGCCGGATCGTGCGGCGCGTCGCAAGGAAGGGATCATGCCACGAACCGTACGAAAAGAGAACGTCGTCCTCGGACCGGGCGCCGCCCGGCGGACGTTCACCGCTCACCCGCCGCTCGCGGCCCATCGCCCACCGCCCATCGGCGATTCCCAGCCTCGCGGCCGTCCGGTGCTCACCGCTCGTCCGCGAGCCCGCACCAGTCGATCGCGGTCAGCGCGTAGGTCTTCGCCGACTGCACCAGCTGGGCGATCTCCACGTACTCGTTCTCCGCGTGCGCGGTGTAGCCGACGCCCGGGCCGTACACCAGGCCGCCGATGCCCTTGCGGTCCATCCAGGTCAGGTCGCACACGCCCATGAAACCGGTCGTCAGCGGCGGCTGCCCGCAGGCCGCCGTGGTGTGCGCGCCGACCAGCGTCGCGCTCAGCGGGGCGTCGTCGGGCAGTGAGTACGGCGGCCAGAGCAGCTTCCACTCGAACACCGGCGGGTGCTCGCGCAGCCACGGGTCGGTGCGGCAGGCGTCCATGACCCGGGACTCGATCTCGGCCATGACCTCCTCGTTGGACCGGTCGGGGTGGTGGTAGACGCAGTACTCCACGACCAGCTCGTCGGCGAGGAAGAAGGGCACCAGGATGCCCGAGGGGTTGGCCCGCAGCACGCCGGGCAGCAGGTTGAAGTAGCCGGGCGGGAAGAGCGGGTGCCGGTTGTGCCGGGCCCAGTCGTCCTCCAGCGCGCGCAGCGCCTGGTAGACGACCCAGAACTTGTCGACGGTGTTGACGCCGAGCGCGTCGCCCTCCAGGGTCGGGTGCACGGTCATGCCCCGCAGCCCGGAGTGCGCGGTCTTGCCCTCCAGGGAGACGCTGAACCAGAGCAGGCCCGGCGTCACCGGCACCGACGCCGGCAGGGTGCCCGCCTGCCCGGACGGCTCGCAGACGATGGCCGCGTCCGCGCCGAACCCGGCCTCCAGCACCGCGGTGGTGCCCGCCTCGTGGTCGCCGACCTCCTCGCCGACGACGCCCTGCAGGACCAGGTCACCGGCCAGGCGCACGCCGGCCCCGCGCAGCGCGAGGGCCGCGTAGGCCGCGGCGACCAGGCCGCCCTTCATGTCCGTCGCGCCGCGCCCGATCACCGCGTCGTCGGTGACCTGGGCGCGGAACGGGTCGCCGCGCCACCGGTCGAGGCGGCCCGGCGGTACGACGTCGACGTGCCCGTTGAGCAGCAGCGACCGGCCGCCGCCGGCGCCGGACACGACGCCGCAGGCGTTGTCGCGGCCCCGCTCCACGGTGACCTTGGTGACCTCGGCCCCGGCCTCGGCGTACAGGTCGCCGAGCAGCGCGCTGACGTCGCCCTCCGCCCCGACGATCTTGTCGTACTCCTGGCCGGGATAGCGCGGGTTCACGCTGGGGATGGCGATCGCGTCGGCCAGGCTGGAGACCATCCGCTCGGCGAGCAGGTCGACCTGCTCCAGCACCCGGCGGGTCACGTCGTGTTCGGTGGTCATACGGTCTCCTTCGAGGTGGTGGGAAGGGGCTCCGGAGCGGGGGTGCGGGGCCGCCGGAGCGAGGTGAGGACGGAGTTCGCGATGCCGGCCAGGCCCTTGGGGGCGATCCAGAGCACCACGAGGATCAGCATGGCGATCACCATGTCGCGCCAGGCCCCGGCGTCCTGCAGCACGTCGGAGACCAGGGTGACGACCACGGCGCCGACGATCGGCCCGTAGACGCTGCCGCTGCCGCCCAGGAAGATCATGCTGAGCAGCAGGGTCAGGTAGCCGAAGCCGAAGACGTCGGTGCTGACCACGCCGTTGAGGAAGGCGTTGAAGCTGCCGGCCACCCCGGCCACGGCCGCGCCGATCATGAAGACGATCAGGTGCTGGCGCACCCTGGAGACGCCCCGGCTGGTGGCCAGCGCCTCGTTGTCGCGCAGTGCCAGCAGCGACATGCCCAGGGTCGAGCGGGTCAGCATCCGTACCAGCACGGTGACCGCGAACAGCAGCGCGGCGCCGAGGAAGTAGTAGCCGATCCGGCCGTCGGCCCGCAGGTTGACATCGCCCAGGCTGAGCCGGGGGATGCCGACGATGCCGTTGGATCCGCCGGTCAGGCCCGCCTGCCCGAGCACCAGGTAGATGCAGAGCTGGGAGAAGACGTACGTGGCCAGGCCCACGTAGATGCCGCGCAGCCGCAGCACCGGCAGGAACGCCACCAGCGAGGCCAGCAGGGCCGACAGCCCCGAGATCGGCAGGGCCAGCCACGGGTCGATGCCGGTGCGGGTGGCCAGGATGCCCGTGGTGTAGGCGCCGATGCCGAAGAACCCGATCTGGGCGAAGTTGAAGATGCCGGCGAAACCGAGGGTGAGGTTCCAGCTCATGGCGAGCACGCCGTACATCGTGAAGAGGATCAGCAGCAGCCGGGCGTGCGGGTCGGTGAAGACCAGTGGCAGGGCCACCAGGACTATCGCGTAGACCGGCCAGCCGGCCCAGGAGCGCAGGTTGGTCATGACGTTCACGCGCTCCTCACCCTGGTCCGCAGCAGTCCCTCGGGTTTGACCAGCATGATCACGATCATTGCGAGGAAGACCAGGACCGGGCTCCAGGAGAGCCCGAAGTAGTAGGTGGTGACGGCCTCGAGCAGGCCGATGGCGTACGCGCCGGCGATGGTGCCCGCCAGGCTGCCGGCTCCGCCGAAGGCGAGCACCACGAAGGCCCGCAGTAGCGGGTCGCCGCCCATGCCCGGGGAGATGAACTGCATGCTGCCGAGCAGCGCCCCGGCCACGGTGGCCAGGCCGATCGCGACCACGACCACGAAGACGTAGACCCGGCGGGGTGCGATGCCGAGCAGCTGGGCGTGCTCGCGGTTCTGTTCCAGCGCCCGTACGGTCAGCCCGATGCCGGTGCGTTTGAGGACCAGGGCCAGCAGGCCCACCAGCAGCGGGGCCAGCAGGATCGTGACGAGCTGGCTGCCCTGGGCGACCGCCCCGGCGACCTCGACGCGTGCGCCACCGAACGGCGGGAGCTGCTTGATCTCCGGCCCCCAGATCAGCTGGGCGCCGCTCTGCAGCAGCATCGTGGCCGCCAGCGTGGCGACCATCACCAGCATGTCGCCTCCTGGGCGCCGGATGAACGGGCTGACCAGCAGGAACTCGTAGGCCAACCCGATCAGCGCCATCGCCGCCACGGCGCCGAGCAGCGCGACCGCCACCGGCAGCCCGCCGGCGTCGAGCAGCGTCCAGGTCAGGTAGGCGCCGAACATCATCAGCGCGCCGTGCCCGAAGTTGAAGACCCGCAGCGTGGACCAGATCAGCGTCAGCCCCGCCGCCATGAGCATGTAGAGGCCGCCGAGGACGAGCGTGCTCGTCACGATGACACTAATGCCGTCCATCGGCGGTCCCTCCCAGGAAGAGCGACATCATCTCGTCGCGGCTGCGGCTGCCGTCCGACGCGCCGCTGTCCACCACGTCGCCGTGCAGGATGACGTGGTAGCGGTCGGTCAGGTCGAGCACCAGGTCCATGTCGCCGTCGATCAGGATGACCGACGAGACCTCGGCGCGGACCCGCACGATGCACTCGCTCAGCTCGTGCTTGACCTTCGGTGACAGGCCCAGCGTGGGCTCGTCGAGGATCAGCAGCGTGGGCCGGGCCATCAGGCCCATGCCGAGGCTGGCCATCTGGCGCTCCCCGCCGCTGAGCGTGCCGGTGAGTTGCCGGCGCCGTTCCTTGAGCTTGGGGAAGACCGAGAACACCTGGTCGATCCCGTCCCGCCAGGTCGAGGAGTGCCCGCTGGAGGACGCGGAGAGCCGCAGTGCCTCCTCCACGGTCAGTTGCGGGAACAGCCGCGAGCCCTGCGGCACGTGGATGAGCCCGCGCCTGACCAGGCTGCCGGGGGACTCGCCCCTGGTGTCCCGTCCGGCGAAGGCGATCGTGCCGGAGGCGGCCCGGTGCAGGTTGGAGACGCAGCGCAGCAGCGTGGTCTTGCCGTGGCCGTTCGGCCCCAGCAGCCCGATCGCCTCGTGCTGTCCGACGCGCAGCGAGATGCCGCGCAACACCTTCGCCTGGCCGTAGCCGGCGGTGAGGTTCTCCACGGTCAGCAGATCGCTCATCGCGCGGCCCCCGGTCCCAGGTAGGCTTCGACGACCCTCGGGTCGGACAGGACCTCGGCCGGTCGGCCGGTCACGATGATCCGGCCGCTGTCGAGGACCGCCATCCGGTCGGCGAGCGCCTCCAGCACCGACAGCACGTGCTCGATGATCACCATGGTGACGCCCGTGCCGTGCACACCGGCCAGCAACCGGATCAGCGCGTCCTGGTCGGCCGGGTCGAGGCCGGCCGCGGGCTCGTCGAGCAGCAGTACCGAAGGGCCGCTGACCAGTGCGCCGGCGATCATCAGGCGTTTGCGGTCGATCAGCGAAAGCCCGTCGGCCGGGCGGTTCAGATCGCCGCCGAGCTCCACCGCGTCCAGCGCCTCCCGGCACCGGGCGGGGTTCCAGCGCCTGGCCCTGCCCGCGCCGCCGTACGCCGAGCCGATACGGACGTTCTCCAGTACGCTCAGCGACTCGAAGACGGCCTCGGTCTGGAAGGTGCGCTTGAGACCGGCCTTGGCGATCCAGCGCGGCGAGCGGTTCTGGATCTCGTGACCGTCGAAGATCACCTTTCCGGAGTCGGGCCGGATCGGGATACCGGTGAGCAGGTTGAACAGCGTGCTCTTGCCCGCGCCGTTGGGGCCGGCCAGGCCGAAGACCTCGTCGCGCGTCACCGACATCGAGACGCCGTCGACGGCCCTGAGGCTGCCGAACGACTTGCCGACCTCGTGCGCGGCGAGGATGACCTGCGAGTTCCCGTTCACGACGCGACCTGCCCCGGCCCGCGCCAATCGCCCTGGGCGAGGAAACCGCCGTCGACCGGGAGCAGCACGCCGTTGACGAACGAGGCGTCCGGGGCGACCAGGAACGCGACCGCCGCGGCGATCTCGTCCGGTGAGCACTGCCGCCCGGCCGGCTGGCGGGCCGCCGCCGCCTCGCGCTGCCGCAGGGACTCCGCGGCGGCCTCGGCGTCGAGCAGGCTCCGCGAGTCGCCCATGTCGTTGTCGACGTAGCCGGGCAGCACGGCGTTGACCCGGATTCCCCGCGGGCCGCCCTCGACGGCGAGCTGCCGGGTCAGGTTGGCGATGGCGCCCTTGGCCGCGGAGTAGGCGGGGAAGGCCGGCAGGCCGGTGACCCCGAAGATGGACGACAGGTTGACCATGGCGCCCGCCCCGCCCGCGGCCAGCAGCGGGAAGGCCGCCCTGGCACACAGGAACGTCCCGGTGACGTTGACGTCCATGACCCTGCGCCACTCGGAGACCGGTACGCCGGTGACGCCGCCGCCGCTCTCCGCGATGCCGGCGTTGTTGACCAGGATGTCCAGGCCGCCGAACTCGTCCGAGGCCCGCGCGAACAGCGCCTCGACGCTGCCCTCGTCGGACACGTCCGCCGCCTGGAACACGCATGCGGGGCCGTCCCCCGACAACTCCAGGGCGGTACGTGTCCCGCGTTCCACGTCGACGTCGGCGATCATGACCCGCGCCCCCTCCGCGCGCAGGCGGTGCGCGATGGCCGCGCCGATCCCGCCCGCCGCGCCTGTGACCAGGGCGCGTTGCCCGGTCAGAGTGCTCGCCATCGCGATATCTCCCTCAATCTGCTGGTACTCGTGGTGTTGGTCGGCCGTGGTGGGCCGCGGCCGGGTGGCCGTCTCGGCCGGCCTGTCTCATCCGCCGGGCAGGCCCACCCCGTACGGCTTCATCCGGTCGACGCCGGGGGACCACGCTCCGCCACCGCGCCGCGCGATGCCGTTGGGCCGGGCGAAGTGCCAGGTGGTGGGCTCCTCGGTGACGACCTGGACGTCGAACCCGGCGGCGGAGAGGTCGGCTGAGGCCCCCGCGTCGCGCGTGTCCAGCCAGACGCGGTCGCCCTCGGCGTGGATCCTCGGCGCCGAGATCGCCTCCTGGAGGTCCACGCCGTCACGCCAGCGGGCGGCGATCTGGGCGACGGCGGAGATGATCCGCCGCCCGCCCGAGGCGCCGAGCGTCGCCTCGGCGTCCCCTGGGCCGGTCAGCACGACGGGGCTGACCGCGCTGAGCCCGGCCGCGCCCGGAGCGACGCTGGTCACCCGGCCGGGGCGGGGGTCGAAGTACATCATCCCGTCGTTCAGCACGATGCCGGTCTCCGGTTCCACCATGCGGGAGCCGAACAGGTCGAGCACCGTCTGGGTGAGCGAGACCGTCATGCCCTCGTCGTCGACCGCCGACATGTGCGAGGTGCACCCCGCCCTGGCGGAGCCGCCGGGAGGCGCGGGAGGGTTGTTCCCGCCCGCGATCCAGCGGGCCACCATCTCGTCGGCGTACTCGGGGGAGGCCAGCCGGGCCCAGCTCGCCGGACCCTCCTGGGAGGTGGTGACCTCGCGCAGCCGGTCCTCGAAGGCGTGGGACAGTACCCGCGCCCACAGGCGAGCCCCCGGATCCAGCCCACGCCGCCGGGCGGCCTCGACCAGCTGCAGTGCCTCGATCACCGAGATCACCCCGGTGGCGTGCGGGCCGTACAGCCGCATCGGGCCGATCTCGACGGGCAGGACCTCGGACTCGTCGGCGACATACCCGGCGAAGTCCTTCTCCGACAGCAGGCCACCGGCCCCGGTGACGGCCGTCGCGATCGCGCGGGCGGCCCGGCCCAGGTAGAACGCGTCAGGGCCGCCGGCGCCGATCTCGCGGAGCACCCGGGCCAGCCGGGGTTGGACGAGCCTGTCGCCGGGGCCCTGGGACGGGCCGCGCAGCGGCAGGCCGTCGGGCAGGAAGAGTTCCGCGGAGGAGGGGAAGGCCCGCAGCGTCCGGGCCTCGGCGCAGATCGCCGAGGAGGCGAACCAGTTGGTCTCGTGCCCCGCCTCGGCCAGTTCGATCGCCGGGGCGAGCACCTGGGCCAGTGGCAGGCGGCCGAACCTGGCGTGCGCCCGGCACAACGCGGCGACCGCTCCGGGGACGCCCACCGACAGCGGGCCGACGATGTTCGCGTCGTCACGCATGGCCGGCCAGTTGTACAGGCCGGTGCCGGTCGCGGACGCCGCCGGGGCGAACATCCGCGGGTGCGCCAGGCCCGGAGCCAGGATCGGGCCGCACACGACGGTCGCGGCCGGGGCGCCCGGCTCGCGCACCACCAGCCAGGCGCCGCCGCCGAGCCCGCTCATGTAGGGCTCGACCACTCCGGTGGCGAAGGCCGTGGCGACCGCCGCGTCCACGGCGCTGCCGCCGGCGCGCAGCATCGACGCCCCCGCGCGCGCCGCCCTCGGGTCGGGCGCGGTGACCATCCCGCCGGCTCCCCGGGGAGCGCCCGGCTCAGCCCTGCCAGGCATCGGCGATCTCGCTCAGCGTCGCGAACCAGACGTCGCCCGCCGCCAGCATCCGCTCGACCAACGCCTCCAGGACGAGCAGGTGGTGGGCTCGGCCGATGGTCTGCGGGTGCATGGTGAGCACGTAGACCGCGCCGGGAACCCGCTGGTGGGCGTAGTCGAAGATGGTGTTCCAGCGGTCTTCCATGTCGCGGTGGGAACCCAGCGGGGAGACCCCGGCGACGTACTCCACCGAGGGCCAGTCGTCGAGATACCACGACACGGGGATCTCCACGATCCGGCTCTCCGGGCCGAACTCGCTGGCCGACTCGTAGTTCACCGTGACCCGCCGGGGCCGGTACGGCTCGAACTCCCGGCCCATCAGCGAGCTGTCCCAGTCGAAGCCGAACTCCTCGAGCAGGCCCAGCGTGCTCTCGGAGAAGTCCCAGGCGGGCGAGCGGTAGCCGCGGGGGCGGCGCCCGACGACCTGCTCGTGCTGGCGCAGCGCGACCTCCATGAGCCGGCGCTCCTCGTCGGGCCCCAGGTCGGGCACGACCTCGTGGTAGCAGCCGTGCGCGGCGATCTCGTGCCCGGCCGCCAGGATCTGCTCGATGCGGTGCGGGAAGGTCACCAGGTCGTGGCCGGGGGTGGCCCAGGTCGCCGGCAGGTGGTTGCGGCCGAGCAGCTCCAGCAGCCGGGGCACCCCCTGCTCGGCGCCGAAGTCACCACGCGACAGGTAGGACGGCGAGGTGCGGCCCATGGTGCCCATCCAGGGGGAGTGGGCGTCGAAGTCGAAGGTCAGCGCCACGGCCATCCGCTTGCCCGGCGGCAGCGCCAGGGGAGCCGAGGTCACTTCTTCATCCACGGCGGGAGCTGGAAGGAACCCGACTTGTACTTCTCAGGGGCGATCAGCACCCGCTTCTCGTCCTGGAACTGGAAGGACTGCAGCGGCACGTAGTCGTCACCCTGCTTGGCCAGGTGCGTGGCCTGGTCGAACACGATCCGGCCGGAGGCCCGCTCGCTGTCGCTCTTGCCGATGGCGGCACCGATCGCCAGCGCGTCGTCGGGGTCGCCGACCTCGCGCAGCGCATCGGCGTAGATCATGGTCTCCACGTACGTCATCACGCCCTGCGGGTCGACGTTGTCGGTCCCGTACGCGGCCTGCCAGTCCTTCTGCAGCTGCGCGGCCGGCGGGTAGCTGGGCGAGGGCACCATGCCCGCGAGGTTGTTGAACAGCACGCCCTCGGCCTGCTGCTTGGTCAGCTCGAAGAACTGGGGCTGGTTGGGGCCGTACTGCATGAAGACCAGGGACTCGGTGGGCTTCTGCAGGAACTGCTGCAGGAAGCTGGCCTCGTTGGAGACCTGGTAGTCGGTGTTGACGATGAAGTCGGGGTCGGCCGAGCGGATCTTCCCGAGGACCGTGCCCCAGTCGTTGACCGTGCCGAACGGCACCTTCTCCTGGCCGGCGATGCTCCAGCCCTTGGCCTTGAAGTGCTTGACCAGGCCGTCGGCGATGTTCTCGCTGTAGGGGTTGTCGGAGCGGACGATGAACGCCGACTTGTTGCGCGGCTTCCACAGCCCCTGCTCGGCCCAGGACTCCGCCAGGTCGACCGGCTCGGTGCCGTAGGCGTCGTAGTCGGGGGTGATCGACCAGACCGTGGGGTACTTCGCCGGGTCCTTCTCGATGATGGCCTGGGTCTGCGCGGTGTTGCCGCCGATGAGGTAGACCTTCTCCGCCGCGGCGAACTCGTCGATCTCGAAGTTGGACGTGGAGGCGTAGCCGGTGACGACCGCCTTCACCGACTCGTCGTCGGTCAGGGTCTGCACGCCCTTGGTCACCGCGTCGTTGGACTGGCTCTGCACGTCCACGACCTTGAGCTTGAACGTGTACCCGTTGACGCCACCGGCCTCGTTGAGCTGCTTGATGGCCAGCTCGGCCCCCTGCTTCATGCCCAGGCCGTCGGATGCCAGGCCCCCGGTCAGCGGGGCGAGCAGGCCGATCTGGATCTCCTTCGCGCCGGCCGCGCCGCCGGTCTCCGCGGCGGAGGTGTCGGGGGAGGTGGAGGAGGAGCAGGCGGTGAGCGCCGCCAGGGCGCCGGTCACCGCGACGGCGGTGATCGCCCGGATGGGCGTCCGGGGACGGAGGAAGGGGGAACGGGCCACGGTGAAGCCTCTCTGCGTCTGTGGGACGAGGGGACGAACGCATGCGGGACATGCCGGAGGGCGTCACATGCCTGTTTTGCAACGTTCTGTCACTGTCGACAATTGAAACGTATGTTGCATCCTGCGGCAAAGGCTAGACCTGTAAAAGGTTTGTTACTTAAACTCGATCCGTCGTACCGCTCTGATCTCGTAAAACATGGATCAGCTCGGCGGCAGGGCCGTTCCGGCCAGGAAGCCTCCGTCCACGTCGAGAACACTCCCGGTGATGAAGGAGGAGTCCGGATCGGCGAGGAACACGCACGCCCGCGCGATCTCCGCCGGCGTGCCCATGCGGTGCACCGGCTGCCCGGCGACCAGTGCCGCCACGTACTCGGCCGAGAGCGCCACGGTGGCCGGGACCTCGATCAGCCCGGGGGCGACGGCGTTGACGGTGATCTGTGACGGGGCGAACTCCAGCGCCAGGACCCTGGTGAGCATCTCCACCGCCGCCTTGGACGAGCAGTAGTGGGCGGCGCCCACCCGGGCCGAGCGGGCCGCACCGGAGGAGACGTTGACGATCCGGCGCCCGCCCCCGAGGGAGCCGGAGGTACGGGCGAAGGCCTGCGAGGCCAGCATCACGCCGCGGACGTTGACGGCGAACACCTCGTCCCACTCCGCGGCGGTCATCTCGAGGACCGGGGTGTTCGGATAGACCCCGGCGCAGTTGACCAGCACGTCCACCCCGCCGTGCAGGGCGGTCGCCTGCTCGAAGGCGGCGGTCACCGACCCCGGGTCGCGCACGTCCAGGCGCACCGCCGAGGCCGCCGCCGGTGAGCCGCCAGGGACGGCGGCGAGTTCCGCGGTGACTCTCGCCGTGCGCGTCTCGTCGAGGTCGGCGACGACGACCGTCGCCCCCGCCTCGTGGAACGCCCCGGTGATGCCCCGGCCGATGCCCTGGGCTCCGCCGGTGACCAGGACGACCGTCCCGTTGAGCCTGCCGGGAGAGAAGCTGTCCGTCATGGGATGCCTTCCGGTGATGCCGGGCGGGAGCGGCCTCCCGCTGGCTCGACACATATGACCTGGGCGTTTCTGTCGGGGCTACCAGGTAACACGCATGCTAAGTTTCATTCCGCCGTCTTGACCATACATGTGAACCATATGTTTCACTTAGGGCGGCCGGGACGCGAGGTGCGGACCGGACTGGGAGGAGAGAGCCGATGACGACAGGGACCGCCTTCGTGGCGACCTGTGACCTCGCGGCCCAGGTGCGGGGCCGGGCTACCCCGGTGGCCCGGCTGGACCAGACGTTGCGTACCGGAGTGGGGTGGGTCCCCGCCGATCTGGCGCTGACCTGTTTCGGCCACCTGGCCGACGACAACGTCTTCGGCTCGGTGGGCGACCTGAGGTTGCTCCCCGACCCCGCGACGGCCGTCGACCTGCCCGCCGACGGTCCGGTGCCGGGCACCCGCCTCTACCTCGCCGACCAGACCGGCCTGGACGGCAGCCCCTGGCCCGGCTGCCCGCGCGGCTTTCTCGCCCGCGCGCTGGCGGACCTGAGGGAGATCGCGGGCCTTGAGGTGAACGTCTCCTTCGAGCACGAGTTCATGCTCGGCGGCCAGGCCGAGGCGCCGCCCTTCTCCTTCCAGCGCCTGCGCGGCGCCGAGCCGTTCGGCACCGACCTGGTCGCGCTGCTGGAGACGGCCGGGCTGGAGCCGGAGAGCTGGCTCCCCGAGTACGGGGACGGCCAGTTCGAGATCACCCTGCGGCCCGCCCCCGGAATGGTCGCCGCCGACCGGGCGGTCCTGCTGCGCGAGTTCGTCCGCGACCTCGCCCGCCGCCGGGGGCACTCGGTCACCTTCGTCCCGCTGGCCGACCCCGCGGGCGTCGGCAATGGCGTCCACGTGCACTTCTCGCTCCGCGAGGTCGGTGGCGGCCCGGTGATGTTCGACGCCGGAGCACCCGGCAGGCTCTCCTCGACCGCGGCCAGGTTCGCGGCCGGAATCCTGCGGCACGCCGGTGCGGTGGTGGCCGTCACCGCGCCCAGCGTCGGCTCCTACCTGCGGCTCACCCCGCACCGGTGGAGTGCCGGCGGGGTCTTCCTCGCCGAGCGCAACCGCGAGGCGCTGCTGCGCATCGCGCCGACCGTCGAGATCGGCGGCGCCGACCCCGCGGGCCAGCTCCACCTGGAGTACCGGGCGGCGGACGCCACGGCCAACCCGTGGCTGGTGCTCGGCGTCCTGATCCGCGCCGGCCTCGCGGGACTGGCCGGGGCCGAGCCCGCCCGGGTGTGGCCGGAGACCGCGACCGAGGCCGACCTGGCCGGAGAGCCCGCGCTCCCCGGCTCCCTGCCTGAGGCCCTCGCCGCGCTGGAGGCCGACGAGGTCGCCCGAGGCTGGTTCCCCCACGAACTGCTCCACACGTTCCTCGCCGTGCGACGGGCCGAGCTGGCCTGCGTCAAGGGACTGCCCGACCACGAGCTCTGCCGGAAGGTCGCCGATGTCTACTGAGAACTTCTCCGGGGACGCGGCCGGCGACCTGGAGAGCGTGCTCGCCACCCTGCCCCTGGTCGACCACCATGTACACGGTGCCTCCTCGGGAGACCTGGGCCGCGGTGAGTTCGAGACGCTGGTGACCGAGTCCGACCGGCCGATCCCGGCGTTCATGACCCAGTTCGACTCCCAGCTCGGCTTCGCGATCCGCCGCTGGTGCGCGCCGGTCCTCGGCCTGCCCGCCCACGCCGCACCGGAGGAATACCTGGCGCGCCGCACCGAACTGGGCGCCGCCGAGGTGAACCGGCTGCTACTGGCCGCCAGCGGCATCGGCCGCTTCCTGCTGGAGACCGGTTATCGGGGCGACGACGTCCTGGACCCGGCCGGGATGGCGGAGGCGTCGGGGCGGCCCGCGCACGAGGTGGTCCGCATCGAGCGGGTGCTGGAGCAGGTGGCCGCCTCGGGGGTCTCGGCCGCGGAGCTGCCGGGCCGCTTCCGCGAGGAGTTGGAGCGCCGCACCGCCGACGCCGTCGGCCTCAAGAGCATCGTCGCCTACCGGCACGGCTTCGCCTTCGACCCGGCACCACCCGGTGACCGGGAGGTCGCCCTGGCGGCGGACCGCTGGCTGTCCGCCGGTGAGGCGAGCGGCCAGTGGCGGGTGGACGACCCGGTGCTGCTCCGCCTCGGACTCTGGGCCGGGGTGGAGCGCGGGCTGCCGCTGCAACTGCACGCCGGTTACGGGGACCCCGATGTGGAACTGCACATGTGCGACCCGCTGCTGCTCACCCGCTGGCTGAAGCTCATCGAGCCGCACGGCGTGGACATCCTGCTGCTGCACTGCTACCCCTACCACCGCAACGCCGGTTATCTCGCGCAGGTCTTCCCGCACGTCTACTTCGATGTCGGTCTCGGCGTCAACTACACCGGCAGCCGGTCGGACGCGCTGATCGCCGAGTCGCTGGAACTCGCGCCGTTCGCCAAGATCCTGTTCTCCTCGGACGCCTGGGGTCCGGCGGAGCTGCACATGCTGGGAGCGCACCTGTTCCGCCGCGGGCTCGGCCGGGCACTGCGCGGGTGGGTCGACGCCGGCGAGTGGGCCGAGGAGGAGGCCGTCCGGGTGGCCACCATGATCGGTGTGGACAACGCCCTGCGCGTCTACGGTCTGGACCCGGCCAAATGATCGAGCCTCTTGCCTTCGGCTCGGCCGCCGACTCCGTCGAGGCCAGGCTCCGGGCGGCACTGGAGCGCCGGCTGCCCGCCGCGACGGAGCTGCGCCGCCGGCTGCACGCCCACCCCGACCTGTCGGGGGAGGAGGGGCCGACCCGCGACCTGATCCTGGCCGAGCTGCCCGGACGCCCGGTGGACGCGGTGGCCGGTACGGGCGCGCTGGTGCGTGTCGGCGGCCCTGGGCCCGCGGTCGCGGTACGGGCCGAACTCGACGCGCTGGCGGTGACCGAGCGGACCGGCGTCGACTGGGCGTCCGGGAGGCCGGGCCGCATGCACGCCTGCGGGCACGACGTGCACCTCGCCGCCCTGGTGACGCTCTGCCACGCGGTCGGTGACACCCCCGGCGCGCCCCCGCTGGTCGCGATGCTCCAGCCGCGCGAGGAGACCTACCCCTCCGGCGCCCACGACATCGCCCGGTCGCCGTCGCTGGCGGAGCACCAGATCACCGCCATCATCGGTGCGCACGTCCAGCCCACCCTGCCGCGAGGCGAGGTCGCGGCCACCCCCGGCACGGTGAACGCCGCCGCCGACGAGTTCACGGTCGTGGTCAGGGGCCGCGGCGGGCACGCCGCCTACCCTCATCTGACCAGCGATCCGGTGCTCGCGCTCGCGCACGTCGTCGTCGCCCTGCAGCGGGTGGTCAGCCGTGACGTCGACCCGACCAGCTCGGCGGTCCTCGGCGTCTCCACGCTGGCGGCCGGCAGCGCGGCCAACGTCGTGCCCGACGAGGCCACGGCCGGCGGTACGGTCAGGGCGCTGAGCGAGCGCATCCGCGACCAGGTGCACGCCCGGCTGGAGGAGGTCGCGGACCTGGTCGCGCGGGCCCACGGCTGCGAGGCGAAGGTGAGCATCACCCGGGGGGAGCCGGTCCTGTACAACGACTCCGGGCTCGCCACCCGAGCCGGTGCCCACCTGACCCACCTGGGCCTCACGCTCTCGCGGCCGCTGCTCTCCTTCGGCGCCGACGACTTCTCCTACCTCTCCGCGGTGCTGCCCGGCCTGATGATGTTCGTCGGGGTCGGTGACGGTACGGACGTACGCATGCACAGCGCCGATTTCCTGCCCGGCGACGACGCGGTACGCGATGTCGCGCTGGCCATGCTGGCGGGTTACCTCGCGGCGGCGGAGAAGATGTAGCCGCGAAGGACGCTCAGCCGGCGGCGTGTTCCCAGTAGGGGTCGCGGTAGAGCATGACCGAGGTGCCGCGCAGGAGTTCGTCGGGGGCGGAGAGCAGCACGAGTTCGCCCCTCGCCTCCAGGGTGCGCAGGACGTCGCGGACCCGTGGGCCGACCGGCAGCCGGCCCACCGGGAGGTTGAGGGTGTCGCGGACCAGGTCGGCCACCTCGGAGAGCCGGAACGGCTTGGTGAAGCCGGCGATGAGTCCGCGGACGAACTCGACGGTGATCACCGTCTCGGCCTCGGCGTGGGCGAGCTGCCAGGTCAGCTGCGCCCTGCGCCGGCCGGTTCCGGCGCAGGCCGTGCACTGCTGGGAGAAGTCGGGCACGATGTTCTCGACGGTGCTGCCCAGGCAGGTGGTGCACTGGTTGGTCTCCGACGCGTGCAGCTCGGCTGCGGCCCTGTCGGCCAGTGGCCTGCCGCACAGGCAGAGATAGACCCGGAACCCGCCGCGTACCAGGACGAGGTCGTCGGCATCGTCGGGTATGTCTTCCCAGAGCGCGGTGATCGTGTGGATTCTCATCGTTGTGCGACTCTACCCATTTCACCGCAGTGCGACAGGGACCAGTCTCATCGGAGCGCTCCACAACCACTCCTCGGTGATGTAGGTGGAGGTCAGCAGCGTCATCAGGCCCAGGGTGCGCTCGGTCGCGGTGGAGGGGTGGGCGCCGCAGTCGCCGAAACGGCACATCCACAGTTCGACCATGCTGCTGTCGGAGAGCTGCTCGTGCACCGAGGGCCGTCCGGCGGGGAGCCCGTCCCGCCAGATGTCGACGGACGCGCTGGCGAACGGGAAGGCCCCGGCCAGCACTCCGCCGCCCGAGGTGACGGCACGGCCGACCCCGTCGTGCACCGGCAGGATGCCGTCGGACTGGAAGAGCACCACCCCACCCCCCGGCGGGCTGGCCACCCGCAGGACCTCCACAGGGGAGGCATGCTCGGCGCTCCACAGCTCGCCGGTCGAAAGCGGCGGGCACGACTCCGGCACGGCGCCCAGGCGGCGGATGACCTCCTCCTCGGTCACCTCGCCGACGAAGGCGACGCACAGTCCCTCGTTGTAGTCCTCGTAGGAGAACATCATCGCGTCGACGGTGTCCTGGAGCTCGCGGAGCCTGGGGCTGACGGTGGGAGCCCCAGGCAGTTGGGCGAACAGGTCGGCCAGTTCGGTGAAGAGCGCCTGGGAGCCGGGGGAGCGGCCCGCGATGCACGGCCGCCAGGGGTCCGCGCCCGCGGCGAGCAGGACCCGCACGGCGTCGTCCCAGCCGTGGCGCACGGCCTCCCAGAGCGGGGTGGCGCCGTCGGCGTCGACGGGGTCGACCTCCGCGCCCGAGGCCAGCAGCAGCTCTATCACCTGGACGGCACCCTCCTGGGCGGCCCGGTGCAGGGGCGTCGTGCGCAGCCACGGTAGCCACTGCCCGGGATCGAACCCGCTCGCCAGTCGCCGGCGGATCCGCGCCAGGTTGGTGTCGCACCACGCGTCGACGTCCTCGGCCCACTCGTTGTCGCTCACTTCATCCCATTTCGTGGTATTGAGTGAATCCAACCAGGTCCGGACGACAGTTTTCGATCAGTGCCTCGCGGGAGAGCCGGTCGGCGGCGCGGGTCGTCTCGGGAAGGCGGTAGCGGGGTGTCAGGTTCAGCACGTTGTGGCAGGCCGTGGCGAGGTCGACACGGTGTCCCACGGAGACGAAGACGGGCTTGACCCCGTGCCGGGTGCGCAGCACGCGGCCGACGACGTCGCCGTCCAGCGTCAGGTCGGCCCACGAGCCCCGCTCGGGCGCGGGCGTGGGATAGGTGCCGACGAAGGCGGTCTTGCCGACCCCGATCGTGGGCAGTCCGGTGAGCACGCCGAGGTGGCAGGCCAGACCGAAGCGGCGCGGGTGCGCCAGGCCGTATCCGTCGCAGACGACCAGGTCGGGGGTCACGGAGAGCCGTTCAAGGGCGTCCAGCAGGGCGGGAACCTCCCGGAAGGCGAGCAGCCCGGGGACGTAGTCGAAGGCCACCCTCCCGCTGACGGCGACCTCTTCGACGATCTCCAGCGTCGTCCCGTCCAGCACGGTCACCGCCGCCGCCAGCCGGTCCCTGTCGTAGGCGACGTCCACTCCCGCGACCCTGGCCGGACTGCGGGGACCGGGGCCGGTCAGGTCGAGCAGTGCTCTGAGCTCGTCCTGGATGGCTTCGGCCTCCATGACAGTGCGCGGCATTTGTACCTTCATAACTACATGATCGCTACTTTTACAGTATGACGTTATATTTTGGGACTGTTCGTCTTCTTTGGTGACCGGTGAAGTCGCCGTGCGGCGTCCCACCCCCAGCGGTGCCCTCCGGTCCCGGGTTCTCATGCTGCCGGGCGGGTCCTGCCCATGGTGTGACGGGAGCGGTGGCGGAGCCGGGATCGTTCCTCATGATGCCTTCCGGTCCCCGTTCGTCGCGACGCTGGGCGGCTTCCGCCCAAGGCGTGACGGGAACAGCCGCGGAGCCGAGATCGTTCTGCAGGCACTGGCGACTTCAGGAGCGTGGGCCGCATGGCGGGCAGCAGATCGATCGGGCGTCTCCTCATGGGCGGGCTGGCACTGGCCGCCGCCGGATGGGCGTTGAAGGACATCCCCGCGGAACTCGGGGGCAGGGCCAGGGGGGAGCGGCTGGAGCGGATGCGCCGCTCGCCGCAGTTCCACGACGGCCTCTTTCGCAACTCCACGCCCGGCGTCTTCGTACCCTCGCCGCAGAGCGCGCGGGAGATCGCCTGGAACATGCTGCACAACCGCGAGGAGCGCCGCCCGGCCACGCCGGTCCCGGTGGTGACCGCACCGGCGGGCGGGCCGTCCCCGACCGGGCTGAGCGTCGTCTGGTACGGTCACGCCACCGCGCTGCTGGAGATCGAGGGCCGCCGCGTGCTCGTCGACCCGGTGTGGAGCAGGCGCGCCTCGCCCTCCCAGCTGGTCGGCCCGCGGCGCCTGCACCCGATGCCGGGGCCGCTGGCAGGCCTCCCGCCGCTCGACGCGATCGTGATCTCGCACGATCACTACGACCACCTCGACCGTGCGACGGTACGCGGCCTGCTCACGCTGCAGACCGCGCCGTTCCTGGTGCCGCTGGGGATCGGCGCCCACCTGGAGCGCTGGGGCGTGCCCGCCTCGCGGATCGTCGAGCTCGACTGGGACGAGGAGGCGAGCGTCGCGGGCCTGCGGTTCGTCGCGACCGCCGCCCGTCACTTCTCCGGTCGCACCCTCAACCGCAACGTCACCCTGTGGGGCTCCTGGGTCATCGCCGGCCGGGAGAGGAAGGTCTTCTACGCCGGTGACTCCGGGTACTTCGACGGATACGCCGGGATCGGCGCCGCGCACGGCCCGTTCGACCTCACGCTCATGCCGATCGGCGCCTACAACGCCGCCTGGCCCGACATCCACATGAACCCAGAGGAGGCGGTCAACGCCCACCTCGACCTGGGCGGCAGGCTGCTCCTCCCGGTCCACTGGGCGACCTTCACCCTGGCCACGCACCCCTGGGCCGAACCGGTCGACCGTCTCTGGCGCGAGGCCAAGGCCCGTGACGTCCGCCTCGCCGTCCCCCGCCCGGGTGAGCGCGTCGACACCGCCGACGTCCCGCTGCTGGAGAGCTGGTGGGAACTGCTGCGCGGCGGCGAGACGGGCCGCCGGCCGCGACAGCCGTCGCTCCCTCCCTCCCCGAGACTCTGAGCGACGAGCTCACCCACCGCTGCTCCGGCGGCCGGGTGCGCCTGACGGCCGCGACGGAGGTTCAGGCCATCGCGGTTCTCGTTGACAGGCGAGTGCGGACGACGAGATCGTGCACCGCGTCCGCCGACGGCGCGATGTCGGGAAGGCGGGAGGCGTCCCGCGCCTCCTCCAGTTCCCCGGTCAGCCGGGTGACGTCGCCCGCCAGTCGTTCCGGTTCCGGCGCGTCCGCCGGCAGCGGGCCGTGCTCGGCGGAGCGCTTGGCGGCGATCAGGTCACCGAGATACGACGGCCCGCCGGAGAGCCGGGTGAGGTCGGCCTCCAGCTCTCCGGTGCGCATCAGACGGATGCCGGTGAGCAGCACACGGAAGGTGTAGAGCAGCGGCTTGAGCTCGCCGGAGCGCTCGAACAGCCGCCACTGGGTGCGGGCGAATCCCAGGTAGTGGTGGGCATGGTGGCGGGTGACGCAGCCGGGGGCGACGGCGATCATCTCCCGGTGGACCGGCGAGGTGGCCACCACCAGCGGGGAGAGCAGCTGTTCCAGCACATAGCCGTTGCGGCGCAGCAGCAGGCGGCAGAACTTGGCCAGGTCGTGGGTGACCAGGTCCACCTCGACACCGTCGCGCACCCAGGAGCGGGTGAGGGTCTCGCTTCCCGTCCGCAGGCCGACCACCTCCTCCAGCGGCAGCAGGTGAACACCGCGCAGGTCGACGTCGGAGTCGGTGGAGGGGAAACCGTACAGGTGCGCCCCGCTGATCGTGGCGAAGGCGGTCGGGTGTGTCTGCCCGGCGGGGATCTCGGCCAGCCAGGACGGCAGGGTCACGGTCACAGCGCCGCCTCCCTTGTGCTCGCCAGATATTCGTCCACGCGCCGCCGGTCGGGTTCGGCCGGCAGCGTGCCCGTACCGTCGAACCTCGCGGTCAGCTCGGAGCGCCAGCGGTCGACCTCGTCCCAGGAGAGCTCTCCCCGCCGTACGGCGAGCAGCCGGTCGCGGTGGGCGTCCATCCGGACCAGGGGCTCGCCGTGGCGGATCAGGTGCAGGCCGCTGATCAGCAGGCGGACCATGTGCATGGCCTGCTTCCATCTGGGACGCTCGGGGTCCAGCCGGCGGAACTGGGCGTTGGCGTATCCGACGAAGGTCTGTCCGGCTCGTCCGGAGACGAAGGCGTCCCGGATGGAGAGCAGTTCCTCGCCCGCGGCGGTGGCGTGCTCGACGATCGGCGACCACAGACACTCCAGGACCGTCGGGTTGGCCTCCAGCGCGAGCGCGCAGAACCGCTCGACCTCCCACGAGAACTGCTCGGGCAGCGGTCCCTCGACATGCGTGGGCGGTTTGGCCAGCCGCCAGAACAGCCGGGTCGGCGCCACGAAGACCCCGCGCCGGTCGACGTCGGACTCCTCGCTCTCCAGCCCGTATGCCCGCGAGCCGACCACCACCGACAGCACCGAGTGATCCGGGACGTACCGTACTTCCATCCGCACAGCCTGCCAGGCCCGGGCCCGGCGCCGGTACGGGTTTTCCCCGGCGCTCATCGACCGGGTGCGGCGTGCCGGCGAGCGCCTCCCGAACGGATCCGGTGGTCGGTGCGCGCGTCAGTACAGGTTCTCGCGGGCGTCGATGCTCAGGTCGTCGTCGATGAGCTTGGCCGACCACTCCAGGTCCAGCTGCTCCTTGAAGATCCGGCCCAGCGTGGGCCGCGCCCCGCGGTCCGGCCACCGCTCCGGCTGCCAGAGCGCCGAGCGCCGGAAGGCCTTGGCGCAGTGGAAGAAGCACTCCCGTACCTCGACGCTGACCGCCAGGGTGGGAACCTTCCCCTTCACCCGCAGGCCTTCCATGTACGGGGCCTGGCTGACCACCCGCGCCCGCCCGTTGACGCGCAGGGTCTCCTCGGTGCCCGGCACCACGAACAACAGGCCGACCTGCGGGTTGGTGACGATGTTGCGCAGGCTGTCGAGCCGGCGGTTGCCGGGCCGCTCGGGGATCACCAGCGTGTGGTCGTCGAGGACCAGCACGCCGCCGGGTTCCTCGCCGCGCGGGGAGACGTCGCAGGTGCCGTCGGATCCCGAGGTCGCCAGCAGCAGGAAGGGCGAGGTGGCGATGAAATCCCGGGCGTGCTCGTCGAGGTGACCGATGTCCTTGCGCAGGACGACCTCGCCGACCTCGCCGACGATCCGGCGGAGTTCTTCTTCCGAGTCGACCGTGACGATCGTGCCGGTCTCACCGGTATCGAGGGAAGGCATGAGGTAAGGCTAGCCTTCCTCGAATCTTGCCTCAACGGCATCCCCTCCTCCACCGCGCCGGACGCGCGCGGGCGTTCCGTGACCGGGGCGTCGACGTCCTCCCGTCCGGTCCGTGACGTCCGGTGGGCGTATGGCACCCCATGAACGGCAGTGGCCCCCCATTCACCGAATACGCCGCGGAACTCGTGCTTAGCGCGAGATAGCCGCCTATTCGTTATATCTTCGATCTTGCAGGTCAAGATTGCTTCGAAGGAGATTGACCGGAGTTGTCAGATTTTAGCGACCCTCTGGGAGCTTCCTCCGATGAACAGATGGAAGACGATCATCGTCGCGCTGGCGGTCATCCTGCCGGCCGGTGTCCTGCCGGCCGCCGCGTCACCCGCGGTGGCCGCCCGATCCGCGGCCCCCCTGATAGAGAACGGCGAGACCCAGCCGGTCTACTCGCGCGCCGACGCGCTGACCGAGACCGTGTTCGTCGAGGTCGCCGGGGTCGACAGTGACGCCGACGGGCTCCCCGACCGGGTCGCCGTCGACATCATGCGGCCCAAGGAGACCGACTCCGGGATGAAGGTCCCGGTCATCATGGAGGCCAGCCCCTACTACGCGGGCGGCAACGACGTGCCCAACCACGTCGTCGACCTCGACGGCTCCGACCCCGCGGGCATGGAGTACCGGCGCAACAAGTTCAACGACCTGCAGGACGAGATGTTCGGCGACGGCTCCGACGTGGCCCGCGCGGTCGCTCCGCCCTTCCGCGGCTACTACGACAACTACTTCGTGCCGCGCGGCTACGCGATCGCGCTGGTGGAGAACCTCGGCTCGGGCCGGGCGACCGGCTGTCCCACCACCGGCCTGGACAACGAGACCGCGGGTCCCAAGGCCGCGATCGACTGGCTCAACGGCCGCGCCCGCGGATTCGACGCGGCCGGCAACGAGGTCAAAGCCGGTTGGTCCACCGGGAACGTCGGCATGATCGGCGTCTCCTACAACGGCACGCTGCCCAACGCCGTCGCCGCGACCGGGGTCAAGGGCCTCAAGGCGATCGTGCCGATCGCGGCCATCTCCTCCTGGTACGACTACTACCGGGCCAACGGCGGGGTGCTGGCCCCCGGCGGCTACCAGGGTGAGGACGCCGACGTGCTCGCCCGCTACGTGCTGACCCGTCAGAACGCCCAGCAGGCCTGCGGCGCGCTGATGGACCGGATAGAGAAGGACCAGGACCGGGTCACCGGTGACTACTCCGACTTCTGGGACCGGCGCAACTACCTCAACGACGTGCGCAAGGTCCGCGCGGCGGTCTTCCTGGTGCACGGCCTCAACGACTGGAACGTCAAGACCAAGCAGGCCGTCCAGTGGTGGGACGCCCTCGCGAAGCGGAACGTGCCCCGCAAGATCTGGCTCCACCAGGGCGCGCACTTCAACCCGTTCTCCTTCGCCGGGCGCAACGCCGAGTGGCTGCGCCAGCTCCACCGCTGGTTCGACTTCCACCTGTACGGCCTGCGCAACGGCATCATGGACGAGCCGCAGGCGGACGTGGAGTCGGGTCCGGGGCAGTGGGCGCAGCACGCCTCGTGGCCGCTGCCGGGCACCCGCGACGTACGGCTCCAGCTGGCCGCCGGGCAGGACGGCCGCAACGGCACCCTGGGCGCCGACCGCCCCCGAGGCCGCGCCGTCGTCGAGTCCTTCGTCGACCAGAGCACCCGCGGTGCCGATCAGCTCGTCGAGAACACCGAGAGCACCGACCCCAACCGCCTGGCCTACCTGTCGAGTCCGCTGGCCCGCGACGCGCGCCTGTCCGGCACCCCGGAGGTCTCGGTGCGGGCCGCGTTCAAGGGCGGGCGCTCGCCATACCTGACGGCGCTGCTCGTCGACTACGGCACCGACGCCCGCGCCTACGGCGACGTCGCCTACGGTGCCACCCAGGTCTGCTACGGCCAGGGCGTGCCCGGCGACACCGGTTGCGCCCGGCTGGCCGAGCACGTCACGGTGACCGCCCCCTACAAGATCATTACAAGGGGCTGGCTGGACGTCCGTAACCGCGACTCCGCGGCCAGGACCGAACTGCTGCGCGAGGACCGCTTCTACGACTTCCGCTTCGACCTCCAGCCCGGCGACTACGTCGTCAAGGCCGGTCACCGGATCGGCGTCGTGCTCATCTCCACGGACCGCGACTTCACGCTGCGCCTGCCCCCGGGCACCGCCGTCTCGGTCGACCCCCGCGCCAGCTCGGTCACCCTTCCCCTCGTCGGCGGCCGCTCCGCCCTCTAGGGTCACGGCCTCGATCCGGATGAGCGGGCACGTTCCCGGCGTACCTGCTCATCCGGATCGGGGAAGCCGTCGCTCCTGGCGGGCCGTCGTGTCCATCGAGCGTCCCGGGTGGGGGGAGGGGGTCGGGGCCCGTCTGAGGGATGACCCTGGCATGTCCCTGACATCGGCTCGCGGGTCTGCCGCCGGGCCCGGCCAGGGCCTAGCGTTGAGGGCATGGGACGAATTCTTCTGATCGTGGCGGCCGTGGTGATCGCCTTCATCTTGCTGGGCTCGGTTCTGGGCTTCCTGTTCACGCTCCTCAAGTGGGCTCTGATCATCGGCCTGGTGGGCGTGGTGGTCATGTTCGCGAGCAGGCTCTTCCGCTCCTCGAACGTGCGCGACTGACCGACGCCCGGTGAGCCCGGCGGCCGCCCACCGGCACCCCTGTGTCGCCGGTGGGCGGGCGGACGTCTCCGGTCAGTCCTGGGACACCTGCTTCAACTGGAGCTCGTCGAGCAGGGCCCGGGTCGCGGCGGTCACCGCGTCCACGGCCCTTTCGAAGGCCTCGGCGTTGCGCGCCGAGGGGGAGCGGAAACCCGACACCTTGCGGACGTACTGGAGCGCGGCGGCTCGTACGTCGTCGTCGGTCACGTCGCTGGCGTAGGGCTCACGGAGAGTCTTGATGCTGCGGCACATGACAGGACGGTACTCCGTCCTGTGCTTCTCACGGTCCCGCCCGGCCATCCCGGCCGCGGGCCGCACCGTCGTCGCCGAGCCGGTCGCCGGCCGCACCGTCACCGGGCCGGGCCGAGCCGGGCCGAGTCAGGTCGCCGGCAGACCGTCACGCTCCCCCTGGACCGCGTCGGCGGCCAGCACGGCGTCGAGGAGGCCGGGAAAGAGCGTGTCGAGGTCGTGGCGGCGTAGCGCGTTCATCTTGGCGGTCCCTTGGTAGACCTGGCTGATCACACCCGCCTCGCGCAGCACCCGGAAGTGATGTGTGGTGGTCGATTTGGTGATCTCCAGCTCGATCGCCGAGCAGGGGGCACCCTCCCCCTCCCCCAGTCGCCGCAGGAAGCGTACGATCCGCAGGCGCATCGGGTCGGACAGCGCGTGCAGCACGCCCTCCAGCCGGATCTCCTGGCAGGCGGGGTGCGCCAGAGCCCTGACGGACGAGGTCGACACGGCGGCTCCCTTCCTGGAGATCGGTCCGATTGTACGAAAGGAATCGTAGTTTGACATCTATCGTAGTACGTCGATTATCGTACTAGAGGGTTGCCGGAGCACCGCCGGACGCCTCCGGAGAACGCGATCCCCCGAAGAAGGAGTACGGCAGTGAGTGTCCTGTTCGAGCCCGTGACATTGCGGAACCTCACCATCCCCAACCGGATCTGGATGGCCCCGATGTGCCAGTACTCCGCGGCGGTCGAGGGGCCCGACCAGGGGGCGCCGACCGACTGGCACCTGTCCCACCTGGCCGCTCGCGCGGTGGGCGGTGCCGGTCTCATCCTGACCGAGGCCACCGCCGTCTCGCCGGAGGGCCGCATCAGCCCGGCGGACCTCGGACTCTGGAACGACCGCCAGCGGGAGGCGTTCACCCGCGTCACCCGCTTCCTGCGGGAACACGGCGCGGTGCCCGGCATCCAGCTCGCGCACGCCGGGCGCAAGGCCTCGGTCCGCCGTACCTGGGAGGGCGGTGGGCCCGCCGGTCCAGGCGAGCACGGCTGGCAGCCGGTCGCGCCGAGCCCGGTCCCCTTCAACGACGGCCACCCCACTCCCGCGGAGCTGAGCGTCGGTGACATCGACCGGCTGGTGGGCGACTTCGCCGCGGCGGCGCGGCGGGCACTGGCTGCGGGCTTCCAGGTGGCCGAGATCCACGGCGCGCACGGCTACCTCATCGCCGAGTTCCTGTCGCCCTTCAGCAACCGCCGCACCGACGCGTACGGCGGCTCGTACGACAACCGCACCCGGTTCGCGCTCCGGGTCGTCGACGCGGTACGCGAGGTCTGGCCGGACGAGCTTCCCCTGTTCTTTCGCATCTCGGCCACGGACTGGCTGGCCGAGGACCCGCGGGACGACCGTGAGGGCTGGAGCGCCGACGACACGGTCCGTTTCGCCAAGGACCTGCTCGCCCACGGTGTCGACCTGCTCGACGTCTCGACCGGGGGCAACGTCGCCGGCGCGCGCATTCCCACGGGCCCCGGCTACCAGGTGCCGTTCGCGGCGAAGGTGAAGGCCGAGACCGACCTGCCGGTGAGCGCGGTCGGAGAGATCACCCGGCCCCGGCAGGCTGAGGAGATCATCGCCTCCGGTCAGGCCGACGCCGTCCTGCTCGGCCGCGAGCTGCTCCGCAACCCGTACTGGCCGAACCACGCCGCCCGCGAGCTCGGCGCGGCCGAAGGCCGCTGGCCCGACCAGTACCATCGCGCGGTCTGAGGCTCCGTCAGCCTTCACCCCGCGGGTCTCTCCCGAAGGAAGGGACGCGCGGGTGGAGACGGCCGGGGAAGGATTCAGCGGACCGGCCCGCCAGGGGGCGCACCCCCGGGGGTCGAGCGGGCCGGTCCGGGATCATGGGATGGCGCGGCGCAGGGCCAGTGCGTCCTGGCGGACCTTCGCGGGGGTCTGGCCGTCGATGAGCAGGCGGCGCATCAGGGCCGCGATCTCGCCCATGGTGTCCGGGCCGAAGCCGCGGCGGGTCACCTCCTGGGTGCCGATCCGCAGGCCCCGCCTGGGCTCCTCGGCAGGTCGGCCGGGCAGGCCGATGCCGCTGAGGTAGACGCCCCCCTCGGCCAGCAACCGGGCGGCCTCGTCCCCGCCGCCGAACGCGCCCGCGTCCACCGCCACATGGTGCGAGGCGGTCCAGCCCCGATGGGCGGCGATCACGGTGAAGCCCTCGCGGTCCAGCGCGGCGGCCAGCGCCCCGGCGTTGGCGATGCAGCGGTCGGCGTACCCGGAACCGCCCTCGGCGTGCTCCGCGGCGACGACGGCCAGCGGGGCCAGGCGGGAGGCGTCGTAGTTCGCGGTCAGGCCGGGGTAGGCCGCCGCCGCCACCTGTCGGGCGAGATCCTCGTCGCGGGTCACGACGGCCGCGCCAGGTGGCCCGCCGAAGGACTTGTAGGTGGACATGGTCATCAGGTGCGCGCCCTCGTCCAGCGGCCGCTGGAACCGGCCGCCCGCGATCAGTCCCGCCACGTGCGAGGCGTCATAGAGCAGCAGGGCGCCCACCTCGTCGCACGCCGCCCGCACCCGCGCCACGTCGTGGGGGAACAGCATCAGGCTCGCCCCGAGCACCACCAGCGCGGGCCGCCTCTCGCGCAGGAACGCCGGGAGGGCCGCGTGGTCGACGTCGAGCCGTCCGGCGTCGTAGGGCAGGTCGACGACCCGCAGGCCACGGATCCCGGCGGCGCCCTGGGCGTGGTGGCTGGTGTGGCCCCCGGCGGTCTGAGGCAGCACCGCGATCGTGTCGCCGGGGCCGGCGAACGCGCTGTAGCAGGCGAGGTTGGCCAGTGTGGCGCTCTGCAGCCGCACCTCGGCGAACTCGCCGCCCATCAGCGCCGCGATCTGGAGCGGGACCAGCACCTCCAGCACGTCCAGCTCCTCCAGGCCGGTCTGGCGTTTGTCCCCCGGCCAGCCCATCGAAGGCCGGCAGCCCAGGGAGATCTCATGGGCGGCCCTGGCGCGCTCGCTCATCGTGTTGGTGCCCGCGTACAGGACCACACCGTCCTCGTCGAGGCGGCCGCGGTGCTCGGCCAGCACCGCGTCGACCAGCCTGGTCACCGATTCCAGGCTCAGCCCCGACACCTCGGCCTCGAGCTCGGCCAGGCGCGGCTGTGCCTGGGGCGGTGCCCACGGGGCGACGCGGCTGCGCTCCTGCACGAAGCTCCTTTCACAGGGCTGTCAGGCGGCTCTCACGAGGTGGACTCCTCCAAAACGAATACTGTGACGCTACGGCCAGTGCCGGGGGGAGTCATCGTTCCGCCAGCGGAGATCCTTCCTACATCTGTAGGATTAGAACGTGATCGCGGATGATGTTCAGGACCTGCTGGAGGCGCTGGCCGCGAGCGTGGGCAGGGGCATGTCCGTCGACGACCTGGAGGGGCGGGTCGTCGCGCACAGCGCCCATCACGGGGAGGTCGACCAGGTCAGGGCCCGCGCCATTCTGTCACGGTCGGTTCCCGCGGCGGTGGGGGCCTGGCAGGAGAAGCACGGGGTGGCCTCGACCCGAGAGCCGGTCAGGGTTCCGGAGAATCCCTCACTGGGCATGGCGGCCCGGCTCTGCGTGCCCCTGCTCCACCAGGACCGCCGGGTCGGCTACCTGTGGATCATCGAGGGCCCGGGGCCGTTGAACCCGCAGGAGCAGGGCCGGGCCGTGCGTGACGCCGCCGCGATCGCGGCCCTGCTGGACGACGGCGGCAGCTCCCACACCCTGAGCCTCCTGCTCACCGGAGAGATCGGTGTGCGGCGTGCGGCCGGCGTGCTCGGGGAGGGGCCGCTGCGCGTCCTGGCGCTGCGGGGCGACCCGGCCTCCCTGCGTGAGGCGGTCGGCGCGGAGCTGGCCAGGACGCGCCGGCCGCCGGCCTTCACGATCCTGGACCGGCACGCCGTGCTGCTGCTCAACCGTGGCGAGGACGCGACGGCGCTGGGGGAGCGGCTGGCCGCGCGGGCCCGCACGGGCGCCGGGGTCAGCGCACCGCACCCGGGGCTTGAGTCAGCCGTACGGGCACATGAGGAGGCGCTCACCGCGGCCAGGGCGGCGGCGGCGGAACCGGCGCTGCGGCCGGTCGCCCACTGGCCGGACCTGGGCGTCTACCGGCTGCTCGCCGAGCCGGTCGCCGGTACTCCCGGTACTCCCGGCACGCTTGGCGGTCCGCTTGACGCTCTGCGGGAGCATCCGGCACTCCTGGTCACCCTGGAGACCTACCTGGACAGCGGGGGAGACGCCCAGGAGACCGCCCGGTTGCTCCACCTGCACCGCACCAGCCTCTATTACCGCCTCACCAGAATCGAGCAGCTGGCCGGCCGCAACCTCAAGAACGGAACCCACAGGTTAGAACTTCATCTCGCGCTGAAGCTCGGTCGCTGGAATGCGGTGTAACGGCCGGACAATCCGGGCACAGCTCTGCGATGCCGCAGTTGATCAGCGAGATCATGACCGTCGTCATCGTGCTCACGCTCATCCCGCTGTCGTTGGTCATCGTGTCGGTGGTCGTCCTCGTCGCACTCGCGGCGTTGGCTCTGGCGACACCACGGGAGCAGGATGGAGGAACGACTTCCCGGAGGTAGACGATGCGGCAGCTCAGCGCGGTGGACACGCAGTTCCTGAATTTCGAGACCTCGACGAACGTCGCGAACATCGGAGGGCTCGCGATCCTGTCGGGCAGGCTGTCGCGGAGCGACCTGGTGTCGCTGCTTGCCCGGCGGCTCCACCTGGCCGCGCCCTTCCGCAGGCGACTCGTCTCCGTCCCGTTCGGCCTGGACCATCCGTACTGGACCGAGGACTCCAGGATCGACCTCGACTACCACGTGCGCGAGATCGCGCTGCCCGGACCGGGCAGCGACGAGCAGCTGGGTGAGCAGGTGGCCAGGCTGCACGCCCGCTGCCTCGACCGGCGGCGGCCGCTCTGGGAGATGTATCTGATCCACGGTCTGGCCGGCGACCGTACGGCCCTCTACACGAAGGTCCACCACGCCGCGGTCGACGGCGTCACCGGCGCCGACGTGCTGGCCAGCCTGCTGGACACCTCCCCCGAGCCCGCCGAGGTCGAGATGGCGCCCGCGGCCGAGCCCGAGGAGCGGATCGACACGCGGGAGATGGTCACCAGGGGGATCGTCAAGGCGGTGGTCAACCCGGCCAACACGGTGCGGTTCCTGCTCAACGCCGTCCCGCACCTGGACGAGATCCCCCTGATCTCCCAGGTGCCCGGGGCCGGGCTGGTCTCGCGGCTCACCCGGCAGCTGGCCAACCGCCTGTCGGGTACCGCGGAGGTGCCCGACATGCCGCGGATGGCCGTCCCACGTACCCCCTTCAGCGGCAGGATCAGCGCGCACCGCAGGTTCGCCTACGCCGCCCTGCCGCTGGAGGACGTCAAGCTGGTCAAGAACACCCTCGGCGTCACGGTGAACGACGTGGTGATGGCCCTGTGCGCCGGGGCGTTGCGCCAGTGGCTGATCAAGCACGACGCGCTGCCCGAGCAGCCTCTCGTCGCGGGGGTGCCGTTCTCGCTCCGCGCCCCCGATGACCGGCGCGCGGGCAACCAGGTCACCATCATGATCACCACACTGGCGACGCAGGTGGCCGACCCACTGGAACGGCTGCTGGCGGTACGTGACGCGATGCGGCTGATCAAGGATCGCTCGTCGCTGGCGCCGGCCAGCTGGATTCAGGAGCTCAGCGACATAATGCCCTCCGCGCTGACCGGCCTGGCCTCCCGGGCGGCCTTCAACCTCTTCGCTGACAGCGCGGGCCCGATCAACGTGATGATCTCCAACGTGCCCGGCCCGCAACTCCCCCTCTATGTGAGCGGTGCCCGGCTGCTGTCGTACTACCCCGTCTCGGTGGTGACCGACGCCAGTGGCGGCCTCAACATCACGGTCTTCTCCTACGACGGCTCACTTGACGTCGGCGTGATCGCCTGCCGTGAGATGGTTCCCGATGTCTGGGCCGTCACCGACTATCTCAGAGACGCCCTGCTGGAACTGAAGCTCCTCGCTGAGCAGCAGTGACAGGCCGGGCGCGCCCTTGACGAAGCGCAGGGTCTTCTCCAGGCAGACGATCGAGCCTCGCTCGTGCCTGTTGACGAAACGGATGTCGTCGGCCAGGGCGCGCATGATCAGCAGGCCCCGGCCGTGTTCGGAGGTGGGGGCGGGGAAGGCGGGGCCCGAGAAGTCGAAGCCGTCGCCGGCGTCCACCACCTTGATCACGCAACGGTCCCTGGACAGCTCGGTGCTGACCATGTAGTCGTCACTGGGGGTGGCGTGCTTGACGGCGTTGGAACACGCCTCCGAGAGCATGAGCTGGATGTCCTCGCGGATCTGGGACACCACGCCAAGGGCGCGGAGCGAGGCGTCGAGAAGTTGCCTGATCACGGGAACGCTGGCGGCGTCACGCGGCAGACGCAACGCGATAGTGGCCTCCACGGTGTCCTCCTTTCGCAGCCGGTCACCTAAAGGCTTGCCCGGCACGCTCCGTCCTAACCGGAGATGGTTGATCGTGACTCCGGATATCGGAAAGGCGCGGCAAAGTTCGGTGCATGAAAAAATGTGACACGGCAGCAGGACAGCCGGTCCGCCTCAGGCGGACCGGCTGTCCTGCGACTCTTCGCCTCAGCCGGAATCTATGCGAGAGCTACTGATTCCAGGACGAACCTTGCGACGGCGGAGGCCGGAGCCGATGAGCCGGGTGATGAGCTCGCGCGAGGAGACGGCCTCCGCGCCCAGCGCGACGGCCCGCTCGTAGAAGGTCTCGGGAACGTCGTAGTGGTCGCGGTCGAACGCCTGGGGCGGCACGCCCAGCAGCTCCGCGAAGGCGTGCAGTTCCCCGGTCGAGCTGTCGCTGACCAGGTGCGACCAGAACAGAGCGTGTGGACCCGGCCAGTTGGGCGGGTCGATGAGCACGCTCACCGCCGGGCGAGGTCGAGCGCGACCTCCAGGGCGGCGGCCCGGCGCTCCTCGTCGGAGATCGTCTCGTCCCTGAGGATGATCCACGCGGCGTGCAGCGCGAACAGGGCCATCGAGTTTTTCAGCCGGGTGGCGGTGGGATCGTCCGGCTCGACGAGGAAGGTGAGCAGGTCCAGCATCCGGTGGCGGGTCTTCTCCATCGTCGGATGGTTCTTGAGCGAGGTCTGGTTGCGCTCGAAGAACCGCATGATCTCGTGGTGCCGGCCCCGGTGCAGGTCGTCGGAGTAACGGCGGAGCAGTTCGCGGCGCGTCTCCTCGGTGCGCGGCTGGGACGAGGCCCAGGCGATCAGCTCCTCGACCGCGCGCACCCGGTCCTCGGCCAGGCTGGCGACGATGTCGTCCTTGTTTTTGAAGTGGTAGTAGAGGGCCGCCTTGGTCACGCCGAGGGCCTCGGCTATCTCGCGGAGCGAGGTGGCCTCGTAGCCCTGCTCGACGAAAAGAGTCAGGGCGACGTCCTGAATGCGCGTCCGGGTATCGGCGTGTTCCCTCATGGTTCCCTTACCGAGAAATCAGCTTGACGGCCGGCAAGTAAGCGGCCTACATTTCCAGCATATCCGACACTAACCGGTCGGCAAGTAAGCAAGATCTCTTCTAGGGGGCGAAGTGAAGGAGACCGCGGCCTTACCGGCGCGGCGCCGTGAGGTCATGGTAGTGCTACCGGGCCTGATGCTCGCGATGGTGCTGGCCATGCTCGACAACATGATCGTCGGCACCGCCATGCCCCGCATCGTCGGCGAGCTCGGCGGGCTGACGCACCTGTCCTGGGTGGTGACCGCCTACGTGCTCGGCGCCACCGTCTCGACCCCCATCTGGGGCAAGATCGGTGACCTGTACGGCAGGAAGAACATCTTCCTCGCCTCCATCGTCATCTTCATGATCGGCTCCGTGCTCTGCGGCATGGCGGGCTCGGAGATGCTCGGCGGCCCGTCCAACGGGATGATGCAGCTCATCGCGTTCCGCGCGTTCCAGGGCCTCGGCGCGGGCGGCCTGATGGTCAACGCCATGGCCATCATCGGCGATCTCGTCCCGCCCCGCGAGCGCGGCCAGTACCAGGGCATCATGGCCGCCGTGATGTCACTGGCCATGATCGCCGGCCCGCTCGTCGGCGGATTCATCACCGACCACCTCGACTGGCGCTGGGCCTTCTACGTGAACCTGCCCATCGGGTTCGTCGCGCTGGCCCTGCTGGCGGTCAAGCTGAAGCTGCCCAGGTACCGCACCGAGCACCGCATCGACTGGCTCGGTGCCGCCCTGCTCTCGGTCGGCATCACCGCGCTGGTCCTCATCACCACCTGGGGCGGCAACGACTACGGGTGGAACTCGCCGCAGATCCTCGGTCTGGTGGCCCTCGCCGTCGTCACGCTGGCCCTGTTCATCCCGGTGGAGCGCCGCGCCGCCGAGCCCATCATGCCGCTCAACGTCTTCCGCGACCGCAACTTCAGCCTGATCTCGGGTGTGGGCTTCCTGCTCGGCTTCGCCATGTTCGGTGCCATCAACTTCCTGCCGCTGTTCCAGCAGACGGTCCAGGGGGCCTCGGCCACCAACTCCGGCCTGCTGCTGCTCCCGATGATGGCCGCCTCCATGGTGGTCTCGCTCTTCGTCGGCCGCGCCATCACCCAGACGGGCAAGTACAAGATCTACCCGGTCCTCGGCGGCGCGATCATGGCGATCGGCATGTGGCTGCTCTCCCTGATGGACGTCCACACACCCGCCTGGCAGACCGGCGTGTTCATCGCGGTGCTCGGCCTCGGCATGGGCTTCCTGATGCAGACCACCATGCTGATCGCCCAGAACAGCGTCGAGCAGAAGGACCTCGGTGTCGCCAGCAGCGCCTCGACCTTCTTCCGCTCCATCGGCGGCTCGTTCGGCGTCTCGCTGTTCGGCGCGATCTTCAACAACCGCCTCACCTCCAACCTGGAGAGCAAGCTGGGCGCCGCGGGCGAGCAGCTCGCCTCCGGCGGCGCCCAGTTCAACCCGGCAGCCCTGCACGAGCTGCCCTCGGGAGTACGGATCGGCTTCCTGGAGTCGCTGGCCGACTCCATCTCCGGCGTCTTCTGGTGGGCGATCCTGTTCGCCGTCCTGGTTCCGCTGCTGGCGGCCTTCATCAAGGAGGTCCCGCTGCGCAGCGGCACCGAGAGCGCCAAGGAGGCCGAGGCCCAGGTGCCGGTGCTCGACTGATCAGAGATCCTGGGTGCGGACCCCCGGCTTCAGTCGCGAGGTCGACCCGTCCTTCGCTGGAACCACAGCGTGGCGGGCGTCAACAACCGATCCCAAGTTCCGACCCAGCGATTCCCAAGCCGCCCCCGCCACGATGAGGGGCATGAAGACGACCATCCCCGCCGCCGGGTACCTCACCCGGCGGCCTTCCGCCGCCGACGCCCCCGAGATCCACGAGCTGATCTCGCTCTGCGACACCCAGGTGATCGGCAAGGCCGACATGACCCTCGACGACGTCGCCGACCAGCTGAACGACTCCTCCTTCGACGTGGACTCCGACGGCTGGCTCGTCCACGACGAGAGCGGGCGCCTGGTGGCCTGGGCCTGGGCCTGCCGCAAGGGCGCCAGTGACAACGTCGACGTCGACGTCGTGGTGCACCCCGGCGCGCCGGAGCTGACCGGCCCGCTCTGGGAGACCGTGACCGAGCGGGCCAGGCGGATCGCCGCCGAGCTGGGCCACGACCGGGCCGTGGTGGACATCGGGATCTACCGTGAGGACAGCGGCAAGCGCGCCGTCGCCGCCGCCCGCGGCTTCAGCGCCGCCACCAGCTTCATCCGGCTCCGCGCCGACCACACCGGGCCGGTCGGCCGCCCCGGGGCGCCGGCCGGGATGACCGTGCACGACGGGCTCACCGAGGAGGTGCGCCGCCAGGGCCACGCCGTGGAGCAGGCCGGCTTCGCCGACCACTTCGGGTTCGCCCCGAAGGACTACGACGAGTGGTACGACGAGCTGAACTCCTCGGTCAACACCGACTGGTCGCAACTGGCGGTCGCCCGCCTCGACGGCGAGCCCGTGGCGATGCTGCTGGGGACCAACGCCTTCCTCGGGGACGAGAACTGCGGCTACGTGCGCAGGCTGGCGGTGCTCCCCGCCTTCAGGGGCCGCGGCCTGGGCCGGTTCATGCTGCGCGGGGCGTTCGCCGACGACGCTCGTCGCGGGCGGGTCGGCACCTACCTGCACGTCGACGCCAACAACAGCACGCCCGCCCTCGACCTCTACCTCTCGGTGGGCATGCGCCAGGTGCTGGCCATCGACGTCTGGCGGCGCACGATCTGACCCGCACCGTATGGCGCCATCGAGCGGGGAAGGCGCTCTCAGCCGGTGGGAGGTCAGTCGTCAGGAGTCACCCGGTGCTTGGAGAGGTGGGCCAGGACCGCCTGGTTGGCCTCCCAGCCGTCGGGGAACTTCACCGGCACGCCGAGCTGGACCGGCTCGGCCGACGGGTGGGCGTCCAGCAGCTCGGGAATGCCCGCCCTGGCCACCACGACGCAGGCGTGGCGGTGCCGGGAGGCGAGCACGCACAGCCGCCCCGACTCCAGGTGGAACGCGGTGGCGTCGCGGCGCCCGGAGAGGGGATGGAGCACGATCGTCACGTCGTACTCCCGGCCCTGCAGGCGGTTGGCGGTGTCCACCGTGATCTCCGGCGGCACCCCGGCGGCCCTGATCGCGGACACCTGGTCGCGGTGCGCGGCGCCGATGGCGATCCGGTCGGCCGTGACGGGATGGCTGCCGCGCTCGGAGTGCGCGACCGGACTCCGCTGGAGCAGCCGCGTCGCCAGGCTCGCGGTCGCCAGCACGGCCTCCGCGTCGGTGCGCACCGTGTGGCGGCTGGGCAGCTCGTACAGTGCCCAGCCAGACCCGGCCGCCTCCTCCAGCGCCAGATCGAAGGGGGTGCGCATGCCGTTCACCGTGAACTCCAGCGACCGGTCGGCGGGGCCAGTCCCCGCGCGGAACCCGGTGAAGGGGTAGAACGCCTCGGAGACCACGGGCGCGGCCGAGGCGGGCAGCCGCCAGGAGACCGGCAGCCGGTGCACCGGCAGGTCGGGGTTGTGCCGCAGCAGCACCGAGACCGCACTCTGTACCGGGTCCCACGACAGGCCCGCCCAGCGGTCGCCGTCCACGATCGAGAACGGGTCGAGCTGGCCGGGGTCGCCCACGAACAACGACCGCTCGAACAGCGAAGCGATGCGCAGCAGCTTGTCCGAACGCATCTGGTAGGCCTCGTCGACGATGGCCCAGGGCCAGGTGCGGTCGCCGATCCAGGCCCACTTGTCGGCGGTGGCGATCACCACGGCCGGGTCCCCCAGATCGGGCAGCTTGCCCGCGACCGAGACGTTGGGCAGGGCGAGGATGCGGCCGGGCGTGATGTAGCCGCTCGCCGAGAGCCGGCCGACCCCCAGATCGGGATGCTCGGCCGCGAGCCGTTCCACCAGGTCGTCCACCTGCTCGTTGGTCTGCGCGACGATCATCAGCGGCTCGCCGGTCTCGGCGATGTGCCCCGCGGCCTTGACCACCAGCGTGGACTTGCCCGCGCCCGGCGGCGAGTCCACGACCACGCCGCGGTGACGGGGCAGGTCGGCCAGGACGGTGTCCACCACGGCCGCCGCCTCCTGCTGCGGCGTCATGCCACGCCTCCGCCACTGCCCGCCGGGTCCGTGTCGCGGCCCGTCACCCGGGCGCGGCGCCCGGGTGACGTGCCCGCCGCTCCGGCACCGGCGGCCTGGTCCTCCGGCGCCGCCGCCGAGCGGGGAGCACACACGGCCGGGAGAGACACCGGCCGGCCGTGCGGGGTCCGGTGAACGCTCAAAGCCATTCCTCCTGCGCGTCGTCGTCGCCGGGCTCGTACTCCTCCGGCGGCCCGCCATGGGTCCACGGCGTCTGCTCGGGGTCCGGCAGCGCCGCCGACGACTGGAAGTCGTCCGTCAGTGAGGTGTACGAGACCCGCTCGCCCGGTTCGGGCACCGAACCCGGAGCCGGGGTCCTGCCCCGCCCCATCCCCTTGGTGATCTTAAGGGTGATCTCCCCGTCGACGACCTCGACGATCTCGGCCGCGTGGCCACGCCGGTCGGGGCTGCCGACGGTGGTGCCGGGCGTGAGCCGCACCGGGTCGCCGGTCCTCACCGTGATCAGGGGCCGGAGCTTGCGCGAGCGGCCCTCGCCCTCGCTGTGCTCGGGGTCGGCGGCGATCACCGTCCCGGCGAAGGCCTCACCGGTCAGCCGGTACTCGGCCATGAGCAGCGGGTCGTCGTGGGCCCGCTGCACGTCGTAGCTCGCCCGTGCCCGCTCCAGCCCCGCCAGCCTCGCGGCGGCGCTCACCGCTCCGTCCCTGCGGGCCTGCGGCGGGCTCCCCTCGGCGATCCGCTCGACGAACCGGGTGAACGACCCGCGGTCGATCTCCCAGCGGTCCTTCACCCGCGAGCCCTCCGGCAGCGACCGCAGCAGGTCGACGGTCCGCCACATCAGCCGCCAGGTGGGGTCGAGCTGGGTGCGCAGCGCCTGGCTGACCCGGTCGACGGCACGGTCGGTCGGCGCCTCCTCGTAGGCGCGGATCGCGGGAGCGAGCACCTCGTTGTCGAAGCCCGGGTCGGTGGTGGGGCCCGCCGGCGGCCAGAGCAGCGGGTCCTCGGCCTCCTCGGCCGCCCGGTGCCCGGACATTCCCGGCGGCGGGTCGATCCATCCCAGCAGCGCCGCCAAATTGGCGTCCTCCAGGCTGCTCTGCCCGGTCGCCCAGTGCAGGCTCAGTGCCTCGGTCGCCGCGAGCAGCACCGAGGAGCCCGGCTGCTGGGACCGGTCGGCGAAGTAGGTCAGCCACCGGCCGAGCAGCGGCACCGACGGGTGCACCGGGTAGGGGCCCTCGGCCCTGCGGAACCTGGTGGAACGGCCGAGCAGCCCGGTGAACGAGGCGGCGGACCGGTTCGGCACGAGGATCTGCGGCGCGTCCAGGCACCGCTCGTACGGCTCGCCGCCCTTGCGCTCGACCGTCTCGGTGCTTTTCTCGAACCCCTCGATGTAGGGCAGCAGCACCTCGGCCAGCCCGGCGGCGAAGGCGAACCGCAGGTCCCGGTTGCGGGGCTGGGGGACGACGAGCAGCCGGGGGTGACCCGGGTCGGTGCCCACCATGGCGGCCAGTGGCGCGGCGGCCTCGCCCGCGAGCTTGAGCGGGATGAGCACCAGCGGCTGGGCGGAGATGTGGCAGTGCCTGACCGTGGTGATCCGCTGCGCGACACCGTCCCTGACGGCCCGCAGTCGCGCCAGCGCCGTCAGCGCGCTCACCTGTCGTCCGCTCTCGCCGCGGTGACCCCCGGCGCGACCGGCCCGGTGGCCTCGACGATCCTCACCGCAGCGACTCCTCGCGCAGCCGGTCCGCCAGCCGGAGCAGGCGGGCGATCTCCTCCTGGCCCTCGGCCACCTCGCGGGTGCCCTCGGCCAGGCCGAGCGCCTCGTGCATGCCGGAGACGCCGCCCAGCTGGTCGCGGATCTGACGCCCGAGCAGGTCGGTGGATCCGCAGGCGCGGGCCTCGTGACGGCAGAACATGCACATGTCGCAGGTGGACAGGCAGTCGGGCGCGTAGCGGGCGGGTACCTGGAGCAGCGCCTGGGTCAGCTCGTCCGCCGAGCGGGTCGGCACCCCGTCCTCGCCGGGGGCCAGGTCGAAGGTGAGGTCGTCCGGCAGGCCCTCCAGCAGGTACTCGACCCTGGTCATCCTGGTGAGCTGGCGGCCCAGCACCGACAGTTGCCTGCGCACGTCGACCAGCGCCGCGGTCGGGCGGTTGGCGAAGTTCTCCGGGCAGACGAGCACCACGTCGTGGGAGACGCGCTCCGGGTCGTGTCCGAGGTCGGCCATGAGCGTGCGCAACGCCAGGACGTAGACCGCCGCCTGCCGTGCCGCCGCCGCGACCTTGTCAGGCTCGGCCTGGCCGTCGATCATGCCGAACGACTTGATCTCCACGATGTGGAAGCGCCCGCCGACCTGGAAGGCCACCACGTCCGGTTCGAGGTAGGAGGTGTGCCCGGCGATCTCCAGGCTGAACAGCGGGTGGTCGTAGAACACCGCGGTCCCGTCGTCCTCGCGCGCCGCGCGGTCGATCAGCGCCCGGGTGTGCGAGTGGCGCAGGTGGGAGCCGACGCTCTCCACGTCCCGGTAGCCGACCTGGGCGACGGACAGGCCGAGCAGTTCGCGCAGCAGCCGCAGCAGCTCGGCGCAGCCGTTCTCCTTGACCAGCGACTCGAAGACGTTCCCGCGGGTGATCGCGAACTGGGACTGGCCGAACGGGGCCGGGAAACCGACGTGCCGGGCCGTGCGGTCCTTGTCCACGCCCGCGGCGTCCATCACCGCCCGGCGCGCGCAGCCGGGGTTGGCGGCCAGCGCCGCGATGGCCCGTGCGTCGTGCGGGCGGGCGGGCATCGTCCCGCGCAGCTCGTCAAGCCTGTTCAGGAAGGCCCTCTCCCGAAGGCTGTTCATGCGCGGGTCCCCCCGTCCAGCCTGGTCTTCAACAGGCCCCCCTCAAGGTGTTCATTGCGGTGACGCCGAACAGGCGCTCGACGTCCGGTAGCTGCCTCGTCGCCCGCGCCGCCAGCTCGGCCCGCTGCGCGCTGTCGGCGGCCCGGTGCACCTCCAGCTCGGCTCGCGCCGCGCGGATCGCGGTCGCGGGGTCGGCCGGGGCGAAGCCCTCGACGGCGCCCGGGATGTTCTGCGCCATCCGCGACAACAGCCGCACCGCCCCCGCCGGCGGCTCGGCCAGCCGCGCCAGGTGCTCGGCGATGCGCATGGTCGAGGTGAGGAAGTCGACGCGCGGGCTCAGCGGTCCCAGCACCCGCGACTCGGCCGGCCAGGTGCTGTCGGCGAGCAGCCCCCGGGCGGGGGAGAGCCGGTCGGTCAGCGCGGCGCACAGGTAGTACGGCCTGGCGTAGGGGTCGCCGCGGAACGAGCGCTCCTCGTCTCGGCGCAGGCTGGTCAGCTGTGAGCCGCGGAGCTCGCGGGAGAAGAACGCGTCGTTCACCGCCACGATGAGCTTGGCCGAGGTCGGCACGCCCAGCATGGCCAGCGCCTGGTGCACCTGCTCCCTGATGGGCAGCAGCGAGGTCTCGGGCTCGCACGCGGGCGTCGGCGCCTCGGAGGTTATCGCCGCGTCCCATGCCTGTTCGGCTCTGCGCAACTCCCCGCGCAGCGACCGGGCGAGCGAGTTCTCCTTCGCCTTGACCGCCCGTCGCACTTCGGCGCGGAGGTCGGCTATTCGCCGTTCCAGCGCGTCCAGTGAATCACTCACGGCCCGGAGCGTAACAGGAGTTCCACTGGTCTCCCTTCAATTCCAGTGAATTCCAGCATTAAAGAGCAGCTCATCGCATCGCGATAACGGGATGAAAAGGGCATTTGATGCGTAACCTACTGCTAGAGGTGAAGAGCCTGACAGGTGTCGCGCGCCCCGCCAGCCGAGACGTCCGGACCGAGATGAGTCACCATCACGAAACCGGCGGCGACCGTTACACCGCCGCGGTGAATCACTGCGCCACGGTCACGGACGGCCTGCACAGCACTCCCGGCCCGACAGGGCGGGTGCCTTTGTCTCGTCGGACTGCGCCGGCGTTCCTTGACGCATACGTTGCCGGCGGCCACGCTGGCATTGCTCATCCACGGCGAACTCGGATCGTATTGCCGAGGCGCCGTGTCGTACGTATTCACCGGCGAAGTCCCGGTCGGCCCAGGCACGTCCGCCTTGAAACGCCTGGGGCTGTTCCGGCGGGCAGGCGAAAGGACGGTGTCGTGGCCGTGCGGTTCTTCACTGCGAGAGCGCTGGTTCTCGTCGCATCCGGAGTGTTCCTCGCCGGATGCGGGTCACAGACCGCGTCCGGCGAATCCCCCGACGGTCAGGCGCAGCCGTCGGGCGGCTGCCCGCTCACTCCGGAAGCCCTTTCCAAGGCCACATCCCTGGGCTGGGAGTTGCAGGAGAGGAAAGACGACCACCCGCTGGAGACCGCCGAATCGATCAAAGTGACGGCCTGCCTCTACACGGCCGCGGACGCTCCCCAGGACGGCTCGGATCCGCTGGTCCTGCGAGCCGACGTCGCCACCGGAGCGGATGCGGCCACGATCAGGAAGGACTTCACCGACACGTGCACCGAGTACGGCGGCAAGGTCGGCGACTCAGCCGCGGCTGACGGTGCGATCGTGTGCGACCGGAACGGTTCCACCGTGGAGGGCCTGGTGGGAGGTGCCGATCGAGTGGTGAACGTCTATCTGGTCAACGCGGAGGCGGCCACCGCCGGCAGGCTCACCCCGGCCTTCGACAGGATCCTCGCCGCCGTCGGCTAGCGTCCCGGCGGAGGCCGCCTCCGCTCAGTCCGGGGGTAGGGCGTCTTCGAGGGCGGCCGTGAACCAGCGAGCGATGCCGGCCGGATGCGTGACGGCGGTGCCGACCACGACCGTGCGCGCCCCCAGGCGGGGAAGGGCTTCGGCGGCCTGCTCGGTGATGTGGACGCGGCCGTTCCCACGCCCCGGTGGCCGGGTGCTCCCGATCACTCCTGAACGCCGGCCGGTGGCGCGAGCCAGGCGGGTAACGGGCGGGTGTGCAGTACGTCCAGTCGCGAGACGGCCCGGGTCAGCACGACGTAGAGCCGGTTGAGTCCTCGGGGCTCGGCTTCGGCGATCTCGGCGGGCTCGGCCACCACCACGTGGTCGTATTCGAGCCCCTTGGCCATTGCCGCGGGGACGGCGGTGACGCGGGCCGTGGAGGCGATGTCGTCGAGCGTGGCGACCTCGATGCCTTCGGCCCGCAGCGCCGTCACCAGCTCGCCGAGGGCCGCGTCGGCGGCGATCACCGCGATCGAGCCCTCATGGCCGAGCGCGTCGCGCACCGCGCGGACCGCGGTGCCGGCGAGGTCGGGTGTCCGGTGGACCCCGAGACGGCCGTCCGTACGGAACGAGCGAGTCCTGGGCACGTCCACGGCCAGTTCCTCCAGCAGGCGGTTGGCGATCGCGACGACGGCGGCGGGCACCCGGAAACCCGTGGTCAGGGCGGTCAGCTTCGCGTCCGGCTTGCCCAGGTGGGTCAGGTGCTCGTGCCAGCCGCGGGCCGCCCACCGCGTGGTGCCCTGCGCCAGGTCGCCGAGCACGGTGATCGAGCCGTGCTCGCTCCTGCGGGCGACGGCCCGGCACTGCATCGGCGAGAGGTCCTGCGCCTCGTCGACGATGACGTGACCGTATCCGCGAGGGCGCTCCAGCAGGCCCGAGATCTCGTCGAGGAGTACGGCGTCGGCCGCCGACCACCTGGCGCTCCTGAACGAGCGCGGCGGCCTGGTCCACAGGATGGCCGACTGCTCGCCGGGGGTGAGGACCCCGTCCGCGGCCCCGGCCAGCACCGCGGGGTCGCCGAGCAGTTCCGCGAGCACCTCCTCCGGCCGGGCGGCGGGCCACACCGCGTCGACGTGCGCGCTGAGGGCCCTGGTCATCTCGCGCCTCCAGGCGGCGCTCGTGCTCCGGCCGCGCGCCTCCGCCTGCCGGAGCAGGACGGCCAGGGCCCGTGAGAGCACGCGCTCGCGGCCCACGCCGTACGGGGTCGCCTCCCGAAGGGCGGCGTCCACGATGGCGCCGAACTCCTCCTGTCCCACCCGCCAGCGGTAGGAGCCGTCGGGGACGGTGATCGGACCCGCCGGGGCCGTCACCCGCCGGTACAGCGCCTGGCGCAACACCTCCGCCATGCGGACGTCGTGCTTGACGGCGGCGGCCTCCTCGCCGTCGGCCCCGCTGAGCGGCTCTCTGGCCAGCAGCCCTTCCATGGTCGTCTGCTCGACGTCGACCTCGCCGAGCGCCGGGAGCACGGCCGCGATGTAGCCCAGGAACGCCCGGTTGGGGCCGAGGATCAGCACGCCCGTGCGCGAGAGCCGCTGCCGATGGGTGTAGAGCAGGTAGGCGGCCCGGTGCAGGCCCACGGCGGTCTTACCGGTGCCCGGTGCCCCCTGGACGCAGATCGACTCCTCAAGCCCGGCGCGGACCAGCTCGTCCTGCTCGGGCTGGATGGTGGCCACGATGTCGCGCATCGGCCCGACGCGGGGGCGCTCGATCTCGGCGGCCACGATCCGGCTCGCCACGCCCAGGTCCTGACCGGCTCCGAGGCGCTCGTCCTCGAAGCCGGTCAGCGCGACCGGCTCCCGGGACCAGCCGAAACGGCGTCGTACGGACACTCCCCGCGGGTCGTGGGCGCTCGCCCGGTAGAACACCGTGGAAACGGGCGCGCGCCAGTCGATCACCATCGGCGCCCGCCCGGTGCCACCGGAGACGTGACGCCGGCCGATGTAGTAGCGCTGTCCGCGGTGCTCGGCCGGACCGGTGCCGGGGCTGAAGTCGAGGCGGCCGAAGAACGGCGGGCCATCCGGCTGCTCCTCCAGCTCCTTGGCGAGGCTCCTCAGGTCGTAGCCCAGTCGCTCCGCGCTGTAGCGGTCGCCCGCCACCCGCTCGCCGATGACGACGTTCAGGCGCGCGCCCTCGACCATCCGGCGGATGGCCGCTTCGCACTCCGCCAGATAGGCACGCTCGTCGTCGAGTTCGGTATCCGTCACCGCGCCTCCATCTTCCAAAAAGCTTAACTCAGTTAAGATATTAACCGAGTTGTGTTTCTGCTAGGTTGGAACGCGTGACAGGGCTCCGGGAACGCAAGAGGCGGCAGGTCCACGAGACGATCTCGGCGGAGGCGATCTCGCTCTTCCTGAAGAGGGGATTCGACGAGGTGTCGGTCGCCGAGGTGGCGGCGGCGGCGGGGGTTTCCAAACCGACGCTCTTCAAGTACTTCCCGACCAAGGAGGACCTTGTCCTGCACCGCATCTCCGACCATCAGGGCGAGGCCGCCCGGGTCGTGCGCGAGCGCGGGACGAGCGAGGCGCCGCTGGAGGCGCTGCGCCGCCACTTCCTGGCCGGGCTGGAGCGGCGCGATCCCGTGACGGGGCTCAACGACCACCCCGAGGTGCTCGAATACCACCGGATGGTCTTCTCCACGCCCAGCCTCGCGGCCCGGGTGCTCCACTACATGGCCTCGGACGAGGAGGCCCTCGCCGCCGCGCTCGCCGAGATCACCGACGAGCTCACCGCGCGACTCGTCGCGGGCCAGGTCCTGGCCGTCCAGCGGGTGCTGGCCCGGCGCAACTGGCTGAGGCTGGTGGAGGGGGAGACCGCCGAGCGGACCCACCTCTCGGCCGTCGCCGCCGCCGACCACGCGTTCGCCCTGCTCCCGAAACTGGGCTGAACACCGCACCGGGCAGGCCGGAGCCTCCGGCGATGCCCGTGGCCGCTCCGACCTCCAGGCCGTTGAAGCGCTGCAGGAAGGTGGGCAGCCACCAGATGATTCCGCTGATGCCGAAGAAGAGCGGTCCAAGACCGGTGAAGACGAGGCGTACCGGCCGGATCGCGAGCACGTACCGCGGCAGGCTCGTGGAGCAGGGGAGCCACCGAGAGCCGCTCGTAGAAGGGGGCGCCTACGCGCGCCTGTACGCCCGCCAGGTCGACGACCTCGACCAGCCGGCGGGCCGGGCGTCCACCTGAAACGCGGCTGCGGGGAGGCCACGCTCTTCCCCGCGCCTCGCCCCCTCCCGGTTCTCCGAGTTCGACGAGCCCGCGGCGGCGGTACCTACCAGTTCGTGTCAGGTGGATCCCGATGGCCGGGAGAGCGACCCGGCGCAGGCCGTACCGCGCCGGCACCGCGGCGGCCGTGGCTGAACGGCCCGCCGCTGGAGGGGCGGCGGGACCTTCCGCCGCCCGCCGAGGATGTCAGCTCTCGATCTCGGTGCGGTCGCCCGACCACAGGGTGTGGAAGGAGCCCTCGCGGTCCACTCGCTGGTAGGTGTGCGCACCGAAGAAGTCACGCTGGCCCTGGATCAGGGCCGCGGGCAGGCGCTCGGCCCGCAGCCCGTCGTAGTAGGCCAGCGCGGTGGAGAAGCCCGGCGCCGGGATGCCCAGCTCGGCGGCCTTCGCCACCACCCGCCGCCACGAGTCCTGCGCCAGGGTCAGCGCTTCGGCGAAATAGGGGGCGGCGAGCAGGGTGACCGGCTTGTCCGGCGCCGCGTACGCCTCACGGATGCGGTTCAGGAAGACGGCGCGGATGATGCAGCCGCCCCGCCAGATCGTGGCCAGCACGCCGGGGTCGACGTTCCAGCCGTACTCGGCGCTGCCCGCCCTGATCATGTCGAACCCCTGGGAGTAGGCGACGATCTTCGAGGCGTACAGCGCTCGCCGCACATCCTCGGCGAAGTCCTCGCCGAGGGCGCCGGCCGGTACGCCCGAGGGGCCCGGCAGGCCGCGCGCGGCCGCGCGCAGGTCGGCGTGGCCGGACAGGGAGCGGGCGAACACCGCCTCGGCGATGCCGCTCACCGGAACCCCCAGGTCCAGGGCGATCTGTACGGTCCACCGGCCGGTGCCCTTCTGCTCCGCCCGGTCGGCGATCACGTCGACGAGCGGCTTGCCGGTGGCCGCGTCGACCTGGCGGAGCACCTCGGCGGTGATCTCGATCAGGTACGAGGACAGCTCACCTGAGTTCCACTCCGCGAAGATGTCCGCGAGCTCCGCCGGGGTCCGGCCGAGCCCCTGCCTGAGCAGGTCGTACGCCTCGGCGATGAGCTGCATGTCGGCGTACTCGATGCCGTTGTGCACCATCTTCACGAAGTGCCCGGCGCCGTCGGGGCCGATGTGCGCGCAGCAGGGTACGCCGTCGACCTTCGCCGCGATGTCCTCCAGCAACGGCCCCAGCGTCTCGTACGACTCCTTCGAGCCGCCGGGCATGATGCTCGGCCCGAGCAGCGCGCCCTCCTCCCCGCCGGAGATGCCCGCGCCGACGAAGTGCAGGCCGCGCTCGCGCAGCGCGGCCTCGCGCCTGCGCGTGTCGAGGAAATGCGCGTTCCCGCCGTCCACCAGCATGTCGCCCGGCTCCAGCAGGGGGGCGAACTCCTCGATCACCGCGTCGGTCGCCGCCCCGGCCTTGACCATGATCAGAATGCGCCGGGGGCGCTGCAGCGCCGCGACGAACTCCTCGGGAGTCTCGCAGGGGACGAAGGTCCCCTCGTCCCCGTGCTCCTCGACCAGTGCCTTGGTCCTGTGGTGTGACCTGTTGTGCACCGCTACCGAATGCCCGTGCCTGGCCAGGTTACGGGCGAGGTTCGCCCCCATGACGGCCAGCCCTGTCACACCGATCTGTGCCTGAGTCATCAAATACCTCCAGCTCGGAGACCTCGGTCCTCACGACCGGGAAAGAAAACACGACAGGATGCCACGTAGTGGGTTTCTCGAAAGCATGAGCGAACCCGGTCCGTGTACCATCACCGTTTGTGACGTACGCAGATCGTGAAGCGAGCGTTCACATTTCGCTTCCATCCAATTCTTCACGTCAAGAATGCCAGTCCGCACCCGCCCCGACTAAAGGGGCGAAGAGAGTGTCGGCGCCGTGCCGACCGGCGGACCGTCCGCTTCCGGGCGGCTCCGGCCCCGCTGGGAGCGGGGCGAGGTGACCGGACCCCACCCCGAGAGGGCTCACCGGCCGAAGCGGATTCCCGGGGTCTCCAAGCCGATGAGGCCGCCCAGGCACCGGTAGGTCCGTGCCCCACCCTGGAACTGCTCCTGGGAGGGGGGCAGGACGGTGCCCTGCCACCTGCTCCGCCGATCGCTGCGGGTGTCGCGCATGGAGGCGAACATGACCTGCTCCGAGCACACCTTCCGCACCGTCGGATGCTTCTCCAGGGCCGCCAGGTCGTAGGTGAGCGAGTCCCGCGGAAGCGGGGCGATCGCGTACGTCTCCCACGCGTGTGACTCCTCGCAGCCGATCCGCTTGGCCGTGGTGTCGCCCGCGATCGAGACGAGGCCGCCCCAGCACTCGGGCTTCACCACGCACGCGGCCCCCGCATCCGCGACTGCCGAGGCGGGACAGGCCGCCGTGACCGTGGGAACCTCCGGGACCTTGAGGGCCGCGGACGCGCCGGACGCCGAGGTCGTGCCGTCCCCGGCGTTCTCGCCGCCCAGGAGCGCCTGCCGGCCCGACTGCTGCGAGGTGGTCGGGGTCCGGTCGCGATTCTCGATGTACATGAGCCCGGCCCCGGCCAGCAGCAGGATCACGAAGGCCACCGCCACCGCGACGAAGACCCGCGTGTTCGACGAGGCGGGATGCTCGGGCGGTTTGGTACCGCGCACCCCCGGAGACGTCAGATGTGACCGCACCGGCTCCCTGCCGGGCCCGCCCTGGACCGGCGGCGTGCCGTACGGCGGCGGCACTGTGGCGTACGGCGGCGAGGGGGCAGGGATAGGGACAGGGGAGACGGGCCGCGGGGCATGAGGCGGGGAGGCCGGGGCGTCACCCCCCGGGCGCAGGCTCGCGAGGGCGTCGCGCAGCGCGGCCACCGAGGGGGTGCGCCGCGCGGGGTCGGCGGCCATGGCATCCCTGAGCACGGCGGTCAGTTCCGGCGGCACCCCCGGGATCTCGGGGACGGGCAGGCGGTGCAGGGCCATGATGACCGCGATGTTGACCACGCCGCTCTCCGGGAAGCGCGGAGGGCGCCCGGAGAGCAGCGCGTACAGCGTGGCGGCGAGGGAGTAGACGTCGCCCGCGGGGGCGGGTTCGGTCAGCTCGAACGCCTCGGGCGGAGCATAGGCAGGGGTGAGGGACTCCCTGGTCACCGATGCCTCGCTGCCCGACGAGGGCATGGTGGCCAGGCCGAAGTCGGAGAGCACCACATTGCCGTACCGGTTGATCAGGATGTTGGCAGGCTTGATGTCGCGGTGCAGCACTCCGGCGGCGTGCGCCGCCGACAGCGCGTCGGCGATCTTGATGCCGATGTCGGTGACCTCGGCCGGCGGCAGCCGCCCCTCCGCACGCATCCGGTCCAGCAGCGACCCGCCAGGGCACAGCTCCAGGACCATGTACGGCCGTCCGTCGGGCAGGACCCCGGCGTCGTAGACATGAGCGACGTGCGGGTGGCCGGAGAGGGCGCCCGCCGAGGTCACCTCGCGCATGAAACGGCGCCGGTCCCGTTCCGAGACCAGCACCCGGTTGTCCACCTTGAGCGCGACCTCACGCTCCACCGCCAGCTGCCTGGCCCGGTAGACGATTCCGAAACCACCCTGGCCGAGCACCCCGGACACCTCGTAGCCCGGTACGGCGACGGCACCCGCTCCGGCCACCTGCCACCTCCTGAAGACGAGCGGCAGATTACCGGAGTTTCACCCACGAACCACGCGTTATACCGGCAGGCGCCGCTTCTGGTCGCCGGGATGTCCGTCACCGAGCTCCGCCAGAAGCGCGTCCCAGCGGGCCCCGATGGCGTCGAGGCTGTAGTCGGCTGCCGTCAGCGTCGCGTTGTCGCCGAGCCTGCCACGCAGCTCCCGGTCCTCGATCAGCCGGCAGAGCGCCTCGGCGAGCGCCGCGGGCTTTTTCGGCGGAACGAGCAGCCCGTTGTGCTCGTGTGCGATGACCTCGCCGGGGCCGTGCGGGCAGTCGAAGCTCACCACCGGCACGCCCTTGCTCATCGCCTCCAGGATCGTCATGCTGAATCCCTCGTAGCGCGAGCTGACGGCGTAGATCGATGACTTGGCCAGCTCCATGCCGATCTCCGACGAGCTGCCCATGAGCAGCATCGTGTCCGACAGCCCGGCCTCCTCGATCCTGGCGCGGAGCTTCCGCTCGGCCTCGGGCCTGCCGCGCCCGTAGAGGCGCAACACCCAGTCGGGGTGCGCCGCGGTGACGGGCTTCCACGCCTTCACCAGCAGGTCGAAGCCCTTGGCGTGAACCATCCTGCCGATGGCGACCACGACTTTCTCGTCCAGCTTCGAGACGCCACCGGACAGCGCGGTCACGGCGTTCGGGATGCGCAGCAGCCGTCCGGGCGGCGTCTTCAGAGCTCTGCGGTAGTGCTCCAGGTCCACCTGCGTCAACGTGACGAAGGCGTCCAGCCTGCCGTAGCGCCGCTTGATGAGCCGGACGACCTCGGGGGAGTGCACGTCGAGTGCCACGTGCTCCTGGCCGATGGTGATGACGCCCGGTGGCGCGAACAGGGCGGTGATCAGGTTGAATCCCGGCCGGGTGGAGATCAGCACGCCGGTGCGCATGGATCGCAGGTAGCGGACCATGCGCAGGTCCGTCAGCAGCGAGACCGCCCGGTAGACGTTCTCCTGCCTCGGGATCAGCATGCTCGGCAGGCGCGACAGCAGCCACCCCACCGGGCCTCGCCGCCGGGTCCTGTCGTCCAGGAACGACACCCGCACGCCCGGCGGGATGGGAAAGAACGGCTCCCTGGCCGTCCGGACCACGCTGACGATCTCCACATCGCGCTCGCGCGCCAGGTGACCCGCCAGGTTGAGCACGGTCCTGATGGTGCCGCCCATTCCGTACGCGTGCTGCAGCAGGATCCGGACGGTTCTCGTGTCGGGCGCCGGAGCGCGCCTCGCCCGCCTCGCGTTGAGCGCCCGCAGCACCCCGAACGCCGCCCGCCTGACAGCCACCCGTGCTCGCCGCGTCTTCACGCTCTTCCCCGACATGCCGAGAGCCCCCGCCCGTCCCGCATTCCCTGTCGTTCCCCTTCCCGGAGCCACCTCCGCTAAAGCACACACATCGGACAATCCACCTCACTGCCCGATAGGTCGTCGTACGGACCACAGGGGTCCTGGACCGCCGGTGAATCAGTCCCTTCCGTCCTTCGTGAAGTGAGTTACCTCCCTTACTCCACCGGAGCCGCTGTTCGCGTTCATGGCGCTTTCGGCTGGGGCTCCCGGCCTATGCTGTTCCTCTCCGTGTGAGGGGAGCATCGGTGGGCGGACGGGATCCGGATCGGCGTCGGGCGCTGCTCGACGCCGCGGACCGGGTGATCCGGCGTGAGGGACCCGAGGCGTCCATGGCGTCGATCGCCGCCGAGGCGGGGGTCACCAAGCCCATCCTCTACCGGCACTTCGGTGACAAGAGCGGGCTCTATCAGGCCCTGGCGAACCGGCATGTCCGCACCGTGGTCGGCCTGCTGCGTCCGGAGTTCGACCGGGCCAGGGCCGACCTGCGCAGTCGCGCCCGGGCGACGATCGACGCCTATCTGGAGATGATCGCGGCCAACCTGAACCTCTACCGGTTCCTCTTCTACCGGGCCGGTGCGGAGGACAGCCGGACCCACTCCCAGATGACCGCCATCGTGCGCAGCCTGGGTGAGGAACTCGGGGCGGTGATCGCCGCCGAGACGGCGGTGCCCGATCCGGTTCGCGCCCAGGTACTGGGTCACGCCTTCGTCGGTATGGTTCAGGCCACCGGTGACTGGTGGCTGGAGCATCCCGAGGTGGACCGGGCCGAAGTCGTCGAGGGGCTGGTCAGCGTCATCGTGGCGACGATGTCGGCCACGCTCTCCCGCTGACGTCGCCTGTCACCGGTTACCCGCTGCTCACCGAACCGTGAAAGCCGGTCTTCTGGAGCGCCTGCCAGAGCGGGACCGCGCCGAGCAGGAAGACGGCGTGGTCGATTTGACGATGCGGGACGAGGTTCGTACAGTTCACCAGACCCGAGGGAGACGGCGGTGGCGCCGGGGCCTCGGGAACCTCTCTAACGATCTTCGCCCCAAGGGGATATCTGTCCCCAAAAGGGGTCTGATTCGACATGAATCAGACGGTCGAGTAGATTAGAAGGGTTGCTCTGGAAACGGAGCCGCCGAATTCCAGCAAGACCCGCAAGATCAAGTCAATCGCTTCAAAACGAGCCGGTTTGACACGAAAAAGCGGGCCTGAAAGAATAACGGCACAACGAAAGAACAGAACAAAACGAACCGCCCCTGGTTCTCCGGCTGAAACTGGCCGGGACGACGGTGTACGCGTCCGTTTCTTGAGAACTCAACAGTGTGTTAAAAGCCAGTGCATGAAGCACAACCCTGTCCAACCTGCCCTTTCATC
>NZ_JBEOWJ010000036.1:0-114068 GCF_040295965.1 Streptosporangium sp. NPDC002544
GCGGTGCTCTTCGGCCGGGTCGTGAACGTGCAGGCCAGTCCTGGAAACCCACTGCTGTACGGCATGGGGGCCTTCTCAGCCGGGAGATCGCGACCGGTGCCGGCCTCCTGACCCGACCGATGGGCAACGACCCCGAAGGGAGGAAGTGGGCTTCGCCCGGCCGGTGCCGTGGCCGAGGGCACCACGTCCAGCATGACGAGTGTTCCGGGGACCGAGCCCGGTCTCGGCCGGCGTACCTGGCTCGGTATCGGCGCGGGGCTGGTGATCCTCGTCGGCTCGGTGCTCATGTGGGTGCCGGGCCTCTTCCACGCGGAGGTGGCCGTCGATCCGATCACCAGGTTCCTGCTCGCGGTGGCCGTCATCCTGATGGCCAGCCACCTCTTCGGCGAGCTGATGCGCAGGGTGGGGCAGCCGCCCGTGCTGGGGGAGATCCTCGGCGGGCTGCTGCTTGGCCCCTCGGCACTCGGTCAGGTATGGCCGGAGGCGGTGAGCTGGCTCTTCCCCGCCGACGTGCTCGACAGTCTCAACAAGGCCGCGCAACTCGGTCTCGTCATCTTCATGTTCCTGCTCGGCTGTGAGCTGCGGACCGACAGGATCGAGCGCCCGCGTACCGTCACCGCCGCGGTACTCGGCGGCATGGGCCTGCCCCTCGTCGCCGGCGTCGGCGTCGCGCTGGCCGCCGGGCCGATGCTGGCCGGTACCGCGGTGTCGACGTTGACGTACTGCCTTTTCTTCGGGCTCGCGCTCGCCATCACCGCGTTGCCGGTGCTCGCCAGGATCCTCGTCGACCTCAAGCTCGACGGCACCGGCGTCGGCGCGCTGTCGCTGTCGTCCGCGGCGATCGGGGACGGGGTGGCCTGGTTGCTGCTCACCCTGATCCTCGCCGGCACCGGCAGCGGAGGTGCCGGGCAGGTGTCCAAGACAGCGGGTCTGGCCGTGGCGCTGGTGCTCGTCACCTACCTGTGCGTCCGGCCGGCGCTCGCCGCGCTGGTGGCGCGGATGGAGTCCGAGCGGCTCCTGACCGTGGTGCTCGTGATCGGCGCGACCGGGTTCTCCGCGCTGACCCAGATGATCAATCTGCATCCGCTGATCGGCGCCTTCCTGTTCGGTGTCGCCGTGCCGCGCAACTCGTCGGCCACCGTCCGGATCAGCCACCAGCTGCAGGGATTCACACTCATGATCCTGCTTCCGCTCTTCTTCGCCGGGGTCGGGCTGAACACCGCGATCGGGCTTCTCGGCGCGGACCTCGGCCACTGGCTGGTCGCCGCGGGCATCCTGGTGCTGGCGCAGGTGACGAAGATCGTCGGTGCGGGCGGTGCGGCCTGGCTCGCCGGGCTGCCCCGAGGGCAGGCGCTTCAACTCGGCGTGCTGATGAACTGCCGAGGTGTCACCGAGCTCGTGATCGCCACCATCGGGCTCCAGTACGGCATCATCAGCCGGCTCGGCTTCACGATCCTGGTGCTGACCGCCGTCGTCACCACCGCGCTCACCGGATGGTTCATGCGTCGCATGGCAAGTCGTGAGCCGTCGCTCCGAGCCCGGTCGCGGGCCACAGCCGCTGGGGCCTCGGCCTCCACTGGAGCTCGCCGGTTCCGCCGGAGAGGTGGCGGGTCGTGATCCCCCGGGCGGTGGCCGGGCAGGTGGGGGGTTGCCCGCGCAGGGCGCGCCTGATCTCCTCGGCGCCGCCGGCGGCGTCGTCGACGGTCACGACGAACTCGCCGCCCCCGCGTAGCGCCACCAGGAGCCCCTCGCCCTTGCGTATCACGACGGCGTGCCGTCTGATGCTGCGCAGCCGCCAACCCCAGCCCCACTCCTGCGGATCGATCTCGATCTTCTCCGCGGTCTCGATCCGGCTGAGCGGGATGCGCCGGATGAGACCGAACGGGATGTGGCCCCGGACCGAGAGCGTCTTTCCGTCGAAGGAGGCGACGATCCCGCCCCACAGATGCAGCGTGGTCAGCGACAGGAGGGCCGGTACGGCCATCCAGTACGTACCGGTGATCGTGAGCGCGACCATGATGCAGGTGGCCGTGAACGTCTTCCACACCAGGTCGGGATTGCGGGACTGACCGATCCACACCATACGCCCCTGCCGGGAGCGGGCCCGGCCGACGACCGGCTCGGCCGGCAGGTCGGCGGCCTCACACGGGCCCCGCCGCAGCGGATGCACGGCGATCGCGCCGAACACGAAGACCAGCACTCCACCGGCAATCGTGACGATCTCCGAGACCGGCGACGTGGCGGCCTCTCGCCAGGTCGGGGCGTCCAGGTTGGCGCCGACCGTGCCCAGCAGCACGGCGAGCCCCAGCGCGGTGGGCAGGGCCACGGCGCTGCCCGCGGCGACCCTGCGCCCGAGCGAGCCCGCAGGCCGCAGGTAGGCGAGCAGGGCCAGGATCGACCAGGTGCTCGCGCCGACTATCAGGATGTCCTGGATCAGCGGTTGCAGCGGGGCTGACTCATCGGGGTGTCCATCGGTAAAGTGGGCGGCCACCGGGTCGGGCAGGCGCTCGCTGAGGAGGAAGGGGACCGCCAGCGTCAAGACGAACACGCTAAGAGGAGCGAGCACCACAATGAGTAAGAAACGTATTGCTGCTCGCCTGTCTTCCTCCTGGAATTGCATGTTTCCCCCACTATTATAACATTTGTCCAAAAAGCAGACAAATGACACTATCTTGATCAGTCCGAGATGGTGTCATAACTTGTGTTGCTTCGGAAAGCGTGTAACACAAGATTCATCAGAGCGCTCTCCGTGACACCTGCTCGTCGCGCTTCGACGACGAGGCTCACGAGCGCTCTGTCCAGGCGCCGGTCTCCACTTCGCGTCCCGGAGGCGATGACCACGGTTCCCCTGCCGCGGCGTACCTCGACCATGCCCTCGTCGCGGAGTAGCGCGTAAGCGCGCAGCACTGTGTGCAGGTTCACCTGCAGGCTCGCCGCCAGAGTCTTGGCGGGAGGCAGGTGGTCACCGGGTTGCAACGTTCCTGTGATTAGCTCGCGCCGCAGGCCCTGGGCGATCTGGTCAAAAAGAGGGACCGCGGAGTTAGGGTCGATGTTCAGCTGCATAAGGTCTCAAGGTTGGGCGCCTCCGCCGTAGGCAAAAAGGTGGTATGGCGTCTGGCCAGACTATCGGCCCTTTACTGCTTGTTATAGAAATTATAGGATAACTTCCGTCTTGCCTGATGCGGGTTGTTACGGGGTGCCAATGCAGCATAGACAGCTATCTATAGGGCTATTGTGCGCTATAAGCCTTCTGAGCGCCTCCAGTGCGCTGGGGGCCACAGAGGTCAGACGTTATGACGGGGAAGCCCTGTTCCAGGGACTTTTCCTGGGGCAGGGGCAGGTGGCGGAAATATATCCGGACCTGCGCGCCCCATCCTCGACCGGATCCTGGCCCGCAGCCAGGGCGGGGCAGCTGGTCGCCCAGATAAAGCGCGCCGATCCGGGTTTCTTCACCGCCTTCGAGACCGCGATCACCAGCGGCGACCGGATCCGCATCGAGCAGGCCGCGTCCTCCGCCGGCGCGCTGGCCGCGAAGGTGCCGGTCGGCGGCGGCGATCCCGCGTCCGCTCCCAACGCCGCCTACTCCTTCATCGTGGTCGATTCCACGCTGCTCAAGCAGACCAACACCATCTGGAACACCAACCGGATCTGGAGCGTCGTCCCCGAGGGCGGCACCGTTCTGGCCCAGGAACGCTGGGTCGACGACGTGGCGAAGACCCTTGCCCGGTGAACGCCGACGTCAGGCTGGGCGTCTCCACGGTCGCACTCGGCCTCGGCTGGACCGCCCTGATCCTCTATGTCGTCATCGGCCAACTGCCCAGCGCCGCCCTCCGACTGCCCGCGCAGCGAACGGTGAGCGAGACGGCACGGCTGGTCGCTCCCCAGGGGTGGGCGTTCTTCACCAAGTCCGCCCGCGAACCGAGGGAGACCGTGTGGCGCGCGTCCGCCACCGGAGCGTGGCAGCCCGTCACGCTCGGGCCGCACGCCGAGCCGCACAACCTGTGGGGGTTCGACCGGCGTTCCCGCGCCGAGGGGGTCGAACGCGGCATCCTGCTCGCGGCGGTACCCGCCGACCGGTGGCGTGACTGCCAGAGCGAGGTGACCGGATGCCTCGGCCTGCCCGGCGCGGCGGTGCCGGTGCGCAACCCCTCTCCCGATCCGATCCTCTGCGGAACGCTTGAGGTGACACGGCAGAAGCCGCTGCCGTGGGCCTGGGCGGACGCCGCGGCGCACACCCACATGCCGGTCTCGGTGGTGCGATTGGAGGTCGCATGCTGAGTGGACTCGGCGCGAAGGCGCGAGGGATCGCCGAGACGAGCCCATGGACGAACGTGTACGGGCTCGCAAGGACCCTTCTCGCCCTCTGTACCCTGACCACGCTGCTCGCCAGCGAGACCTCCTCGCTCTTCAGGCCCGCGCAGGGCGTTCCCGACTATCCGTACTGTGACGGCGTCGCCGCCTACGGCCTGTTCTGCGTCGTCGACGTCGACCAGGCGCACCTGGTGGCCATCGTGGTCCTCGTCGTCGCCGCCTCCGGGTGGCGGCCGCGGTTCACCGCGCTGCCGCACTGGTGGGTGGCCGTGAGCTTCCAGGCGTCCGCGACGATCCCCGACGGCGGGGACCAGGTCGCCGCGGTACTCGCCCTCCTGCTCCTGCCGATCGCGCTGACCGACGGACGCGCCTGGCACTGGGGACGCCCCCAGGCCGTCGGTGACCCGGTCGCCTCACTGGTCGCGTGGTCGGCCCTGCTGGTCATCCGTGTCCAGGTCGCGGGCATCTACCTGCAGGCCTCGGTGGCGAAGCTGGGCCGGGAGGAATGGGCGGACGGCACCGCCCTGTACTACTGGCTCAGCGATCCGCTGTTCGGTAGTCCCGGCTGGGCGGCGGGGATTCTCGAACCGCTACGCGTCTCATCGGTCGGCGTCACGCTGCTCACCTGGGGGCCGGTGGCGATCGAGTTCGCCCTGGTCATGGGGCTGGTGTCGCGGCGCGCCGTCCGACCGTACCTGCTGGTGGCCGGTCTCACCCTGCACGCCCTCATCGGGCTGCTCATGGGGCTGGGAAGCTTCGCCCTGGCGATGTTCGCCTGCCTCGTCATCTACCTGAGACCGCTGGATCGGCCGTTCGCGTTCGGGGGCGCGACTCTTCCAATGGCTCTTCCACACCGATTGCGCGTCCTTCCCGGCTCCGTCTGGCAGGCGATGGCACGTGTCGCCCGTCAGCCCAGGGACGCGAGTGTTGCCGAGGCCGGCCTCGGCTTGACCGATACCGACGCACGCCGCTGAACACCTGGCGGCCGGCCAGAAGACGGCCGGCGCCGCGGCACCTATTCGAGCTGCGCACATTCGTGGCCTGGCTCCGCGCACGCGGGGCGATCACGATTCGGCCGTTCACGCCGTGCTGATTCGAAGAGCAGCGATACGGCGAAGGAAGGAAAACGATGAGCGAGCCTCTCGTTCGGGGAAAGAAAGGCGGCGAGAGCCGCGTGACACAGGTCCTGTCTCAGGAGAATGGAATCAACCGCCGTCTCGGGCTCGACCGAACGGTGATACCGAGAAGAACCGGCCTGCAGTTTCCGACCCAGATCCCGTTCGCCAACTGGGAGAGCATCGGCCGCCAGCTCTCCCTCATCGCCGACTCCTCCGCGTGGTGGCTGGGCGACTGGCTGGTCTACGGGGAGAAGCAGTACGCCGACCGTTACCGGACGGCCATCGAGCGGACGTCGCTGGACTACCAGACGTTGCGCAACTACGCCTGGGTGGCCCGCCGCTTCGGCCTGCCCCGGCGCAGGGACAAGCTGAGCTTCGCCCACCACGCGGAGGTGGCGGCGCTGAGCGTGCCCGAACAGGATCTGTGGCTACAGCGCGCCGAGCAGCACGCCTGGTCCAGGAACCGCCTGCGCAAGGAGCTCAGGCAGGCGGCCGCCCTGAGAAACGGGGAAGGCGAGGCACCGAGCCCGCCGACGGGCGGCGACGGGGGCGACAGCGAGACCTCGGGCGGTTCCGGGCTCGCCGTGAAGCTGCAGCTGAGCCCGAGTCAGGAGCAACTCGAACGCTGGGAGTTCGCCGCGCGCAAGCAGAACTGCGATCTGGTCAACTGGATGGTCCTGGCGCTGGAGAAGTTCGCGCGGGAGGTCACGCAGGAGGGCGCGGGGGTCCCCGGCTAGAGTTCCATCCGGCGTAGCAGCGACCGCTTGGCCGAGCTGAACTCCTCATCGGTGAGCACACCGGAGCGGTGCAGATCGCCGAGTTCGGTCAGGCGGCGCACCAGGGCGTCATGCTCCTCCAGCTCGGTCAGGCGCTGCCGCCGATCGTCCGGCGGGGTCGGCGGCAGCGCGGGCGGCTCCTCGGCCTGGAGTGACAGCCGGGCCAGCACGGCGGCGGCGACCAGGACGGTCGAGCCGCCGTACCGCTGCACACCCCAGGACAGGCAGTACAGGTCCTTCTCCGGTGCCACGGCGGGGGCGGCGCCCTTGAGACGGAAGCGGAGGCGGCCATAGCCGATGCCGGTCTGCGGGGCCCACTCCACGCCCTCCACATCCCGCAGCAGGAACGTCTGCGGGCCTGCCTCCTCCTTGACCGACTTGGCGAACACACTCCATTCCAGGCGAATCCGCTCACCGTCGAAGTTCACCGTGCCGTCGCCCGCCGAGGCCGACACCGGTACGGCGGGGCCGGACAGCAGGAAGGTCTCGCAGGGACCGCTCGGCACCTGCTCCAGCATCAGGTGGGTGCGCACCTCGTCGGCGAAGTACTCGGCGGCTCCGGTGCGCCCCTTGGGGACGGTCAGCCGGTACGGGTCGGCGGATCCCGACAGCCGCCCGGTGACCACGTCGGTCAGCGGATCGGCTCCGGGCCGCAGGCGGAGTTGCAGGTTGCCGCCCTTGCGCGAGGGCTCGAACGACGCTCCGGAGATCGCCGCGAGGGGGATCTCCAGCTCGCCGAGTGTCTTGCGCAGTTCGTGGACGTCGCTGTCCCCGCCTGGCACGATCCTGAGGATTTCGCTGTCGAACGTCCATGATCCGTCCGGAACGGAGATCTCGGCCATGTCGTCACCCTAGGACATCAGGGAGCGTCGCCGTACGCCCCCGGCAGAGGTCGGTCGTGTCACCGCGCATCGACGGCTCACTGGTGCTGGATGGCCCGCAGGACGTTCATCCGCGAGGCCCGCCGGGCCGGCCAGATCGCCGCCACGACACCGATCAGGACGGCGCTGAGCAGGTAGAGCCCGAGCCGGCCGTACGGGATGTCGAGTACCTCGACGCCGTCGGCCGCCATCACCCGCTGCACCGCCCAGCCGAGCGCGGTCCCGAGAGCCAGACCGGCCACGGCACCGAACAGCGACACCATCACCGACTCGTAGCTGATCATGGACCGGGTCTGGCCGCGGCTCATCCCGACGGCTCGGAGCAGCCCGATCTCGCGGGTCCGCTCCATCACCGACAGGCTCAACGTGTTCACGATGCCCAGCGCGGCGATGGCGATCGAGAGCACCAGCAGGACCACGATCAGGTTCAGCACCTGATCGATCTCCTGGCGGGCGTCGGCCCGTACGGCCTCGCGATCCTTCAGTTCGACGTTCGGGTAGGCGCGCAGCGCCGACCGCACGGCCGCGAGGGCCTGCTCCTCGCCACCGTCGTCGAGGTCGACGAACGCCTTCTGGATCAGACCGGCCGGAGCGTGCGCCTGGTAACCGGCCGGGCTCACGACGAAGGACATGCCCAGGACCTCGTTGGCGGCGAAGAGGCCGCTCACCCGCAGGGTCGCGGTGGACCGATCCGGGTACCGGCCCGTGACGGTGCTGCCCACCTTCCAGCCACGCTCCGCGGCGAGCGCGCTCTGCACGAGCAGCCCGTCGGCGGCCAGGGTGCCGGTGCCATCCTCGATCTTCAGGTTGGCCGGACCCGCCAGTGCGACCGGGTCGGCGACCAGGACGGGCACCTGCCCGCCGGCGATCCCCATCGTCCCGTGCCGGACCGCGGTGACGCCGCGCACGCCCGGGACGGCGGCCACCCGGTCCACCGTCTCCTGGCTGAAACCGGTGAGACCGCGCGGGTCCAGGGAGAGGTCGGCGCCGAACTGACGCGCGATCCTCTGGTCGGCGGACGCGCTCATCGAGCCGGCCACCACCGTCGCCACCGAGACGAGCGCGAGCCCGACCATCAGCGCCGACGCCGTGGCCGCGGTACGGCGGGGATCCCGCCGGGCGTTCTCCCGGCTCAGCCGCCCGACCGTGCCGCCGAGCCGGGAGATCGGCCAGCCGAGCAGCGCGATGACCGGCCGGCTCAGGAACGGGCTGAGCATCGTCAGGGCGAGCAACGCCAGCAGACCACCGCCGATCACCAGGGCCGCGCCCCCCGCCTTCCCGGTCGCCAGGCCCGCGGCCAGCGCTCCCGCGCCCAGCAGCGCCATGACGACGCCGGCGACGAGACGCAGGGTCATCGAACGGCGGGTGAGCGCCACGTCGTCGCGCATCGCCGCGACCGGCGGGATCTTCGCCGCGCGGCGCGTCGGCAGGTAGGCGGCCAGCAGGGTGACGAGCATGCCGACCGCGTACGCCCAGATCACGGTCGAGGGCCCGACCACCGGCGTGCGCAGCGGAACCTGGGTGCCACCGGTGAACCGCTCGAACAGCAGCCTGAGCCCGTAGGACAGTCCCACGCCGGCGAGCAGGCCCAAGGTCGAGCCGAGGAAGCCGATCCCGAGTGCCTCGCCGAGAACCGCCCGGGTCACCTGGGCGCGGCTCGCGCCCATCGCCCGGAGCAGCGCGAGCTCCCGGATCCGCTGCACGACCAGCATGGTGAACGTGTTGAGGATGATGAACGATCCGATGAAGACCGCCACCCCGGCGAACACCAGCAGGAACCGGCTGATCAGCTCGAAGAGCGAGCTCAGCTGGGACTTGACCTCCTCGACCTCGTCCGCGCCGGTCTTGGCCTCGTACTGCGCCGGGAGTGCCGCGCCGACCTGCTGGAGAAGCTGCTGCTGCGAGACACCCTCGCGCGGCCGTACGAAGATCGCCGAATACTGCCCGGGGCCGGTCAGCAGGGCCTGCGCGGTCTCCGGGGCGAACATCACATAGGTGGCGGCACGACCGACCTGGTCGTTGACCGCCCTGAAGACACCGGCGACGCGCATGGACTTCGTCGCCCGCGCGGTCACCACGCTGACCGGGTCGCCGACCTTGAGCTGCCCCTCGGCCGCGGTGCGCTCCTCGACGACGACGTCGTCGGCCGCCGAGGGCTCCCGGCCGGAGAGTATCTGCAGGCCCGCGCCCGGCCGCTCCACGTACGCCGCGCCCAGGTGCGCCGCGCGGTCCTCGCCGACGATTCGCCCGTCCTGGCGGACGAGCGCCGCGTACCCGTCGTACTGTCCCCTGAGTTCCGCGGCGCCGGGCACGCTCTGCTGCAGCGTGCCGACCAGGGAGGCCGGTATCGTGGCCGGTGTCGCGTTCTCACCCTCGGCCGGTTTGGGCCGGACGACCACGGTCGTGGTCTCGGTCCGCCCCGCGAAGATCGGATCGAAGCTCTGGGTGGCGGTGTCCCGGAAGATCATTGTGCCTGCGACGAAGGAGACCCCGAGCGTCACCGCGAGCACGGAGAGCAGTAGCCGGACCCGGTGCGCCAGGAGATTGCGCAACGTGAGTTTCGCCAGCATCAGATCCGCCCCTGCTTGCCGGGGGCCGTGGTGCTCGCCCTCGCGGGTTCGAACCTCTTCAGCCGCTCCAGGACCTTCTCCGCGGTGGGGTTCGGCATCCGGTCGACGACGCGGCCGTCGGACAGGAAGATCACGTGATCGGTGTACGAGGCCGCCACCGGGTCGTGGGTGACCATGACGATGGTCTGGCCGGTCTGCCGCACCGACTTCTGCAGGAAGCCCAGCACCTCGGCGCCGGACCGGGAGTCGAGGTTACCGGTGGGCTCGTCCGCGAAGATGACGTCCGGCTTGCCGGCGAGCGCCCGCGCGCACGCCACCCGCTGCTGCTGGCCGCCGGAGAGCTGGTTCGGACGGTGGTCCAGCCGCTCGCGCAGGCCGGTGGTCTCGATCACGGAGTCCAGCCATTCCTGATCGGGCGTGCGGCCGGCCAGCCGGATCGGCAGGACGATGTTCTCCAGCGCCGTCAGGGTGGGCAGCAGGTTGAAGGACTGGAAGATGAAGCCGATCCGGTCCCGGCGCAGTCGGGTGAGCTGTTTCTCGTTCAGGTCCGTCACGTCCTGGTCGCCGACGAACACCCGCCCGGAGTCCACGCTGTCCAGCCCCGCCATGCAGTGCATGAGGGTGGACTTGCCGGAACCGGACGGCCCCATGATGCCGGCGAACTGGCCGCGCGGGATGTTCAGCGACACGCCGTCGAGGGCCGCCACCGCCGTGTCTCCGGTGCTGTACCGCTTGGAGATGTTCTCCGCGCGGGCGGCGATGGGCTCACCCGTCTCCTCCGCCAGTACCGCCGTCGAGTTCTTCATTTCCGGCTCCTCGGACAGGTGTGTAGTGGTCGTGACAGTTCGTTCATGGCCTCTGCTGATATTCCGGCATTGAATGGGTGGGACGGAGAGCACGGGGCGTTAGGACGCCGGAGCCCTTTCCGCAGCAATGATCACGACAATCCCGAGAACCGCCAGGATCAAGTTCGCGTAGATCTCGTAACCTTCGAGGAAGGCCACGTTATTGACGACGACGCGGTTGAAGAAGTTGAGCACCGCGCCGAGGATGGGCTGGACGGCTATCTGGTCGATGGCCCCGCTTACGCCTTCGAGGATCATGATGAACCCGATGAGCTGTAAGGTTTTACGCACGATTCAACATTAAGGCCGAGCGTGGCGGCGGGAATCGGTCGTCGGCATCTCCCGTCTCAACCGAAGTCGCCGATGCGGATCCTGCTTTCCGACTAAAGTATGAGCCTCGTCGACTTTGGTATCACGACCGTCGGCGGGACACCCGAATCGGACCGTCTGCCGTCAGCATTGGATCGTGGCGGAAAAGGCCACAGCACGTTCTACACGGTCCGGTAAACGGCCGGGATCAGGAGCAGCCGAGATGCAGCCACTGAAAATCGAAGGCGCATGGATTGACGACCCGAAAATCCACATCGACGATCGGGGAGGTCTCCACGAATGGTTCCGCGAGGAGGAGTTCCATGCGGTCACCGGACGGCGGTTGCGGCTCTCCCAGGCCAACTGCTCTGTTTCACGCCGGGGCACCCTGCGCGGGATTCACGTCGCCGATGTGCCACCGGGCCAGGCGAAGTACGTCAAGTGCGTGCGAGGGGCGATGCTGGATGTGATCGTGGACATCCGCGTCGGCTCACCGAGGTTCGGCCAGTGGGAGATGGTGCGCTTGGACGACGAGGACCACCGGGGAGTGTTCCTGTCCGAAGGGCTGGGGCACGGCCTGCTCGCGCTGACGGACGACGCGACCGTGATCTACCTGTGTTCGGAGGGCTACAACCCGACCAGGGAGCACGGCATTCACCCACTTGATCCTGAACTGGGCATCACCTGGCCGGCGGACGTCGAACCGCTCCTGTCGCCCAAGGACGCCGCGGCGCCCACCCTCGCCGAGGCACGCGCAGGCGGTCTCCTGCCCTCCTACGAGGAGTGCCTGGCCTTCTACGCCTCGCACGCCCGCGGGTAGGAACTCGCCGGCCCGTCGTGACGGTTCCCGGCCATCGCGCCGGTGCGCCGGCCGGGAACCGTCACCGGGTCTCCGCGGCCCACCACAGATGGGCGGGCGCGCACCTTCTCAGCGGAAGGGCTTCGCCAGCTCGGGGTGGGCCGTGCGCAGCGCGTCCCGCCAGGGGCGGAGCGGCTCAAGGCCCAGCTCCCGCCACCGCGCGTGGCCCAGGATGCTGAAAGCCGGTCGTTTCGCCGGGCGGACGAAGAACTCGGAGGTCGTCCGGCGTACCCGCTCGGGATCGGTGCCGGACAGCCGGAAAACCTCCTGGGCGAGCTCGAACCAGGAGGCCCTCCCGGAGTTGGTGATGTGGAACACCCCCGCTGCGGAGCCGAGCTCGCCGAGGATGACCAGCCGGTCCGCGAGGTCCACGGCCCAGGTCGGCTGCCCGAACTGGTCGTCGACCACCTCGACGGTCTCCCGTTCCGCCATGAGACGGAGCATGGTGCTCACGAAGTTCGCTCCGTGGGCGCCGTACAGCCATGCCGTCCGGACGACGGCGGCGGAGGGCAGCGCGTCGAGGACCGCCTTCTCCCCGGCCAGCTTGGTCCGCCCGTACGCGGTCCGCGGCTCGGCCGGGTCGTCCTCGTCGTACGGGACGTCCGCGTCACCGGAGAAGACGTAGTCGGTGGAGACATGGATCAGCCGGGCACCGTGCCGCGCGCAGGCCTCGGCGAGCAGCCGGGGGCCGTCGGCGTTGACCCGGTAGGCCTCTCGCTCCTGTTTCTCGGCGTCGTCCACCGCCGTCCAGGCGGCACAGTTGACCACGACCCGCGGGGCGAGCGTCTGGAAGGCCGACTCGACCTGGTCCCGGTGGCAGATGTCCAGGTCCCGGCGGGTTCGCGCGGCGACGTCGTACCCTCGTCCGCGCGCCAGCGCGACCACCTCGTGCCCGAGCATGCCTGTCGACCCCGTGACGAGCCAAGTCATGGCGCCCTCTTCCTGAGCGATCGACCGCGCAAGTGTCTCCCGGTATCGCGGATCTGATCATTCTAAATGTCGATCTGATCAATGACGTTCGCTGTCGCGACGTGCCGTCTTCCGCCGCCGTACCCGCCGCGATGCCGGGTGATGACGGCGCGCGGCGCGCCGCACCGCGTACACGCGAGCGACCACCGAGCAAACATAGGGCCTTTGAGCATTATCCACCATCGCCCGGCACGGGTTCCTGATCCGGCGAATCACTGGATCAGGCCTCGTGAGAGGGGTTTCGAACAGGTGAGGGCGGGGCGCCTGCGGCGAGGTGGTCACCCCCGCCGCAGGCGCGGTCTTCGGCGCGCACCGGCCGGCGAGACGCCGCGGCCGGTCGCCGGGAGACAAGGGTTAGAAGGCGGTGGATCCGCAGGTGAAGGTGGCGCAGGAAAGGTAATCCAGGCAGGTGATGCGACCACACGGATACAGGCTGCTTTCCGCGGCGGCGGGGAGCAGGTCCAGGGCCTTGATGTCGAGTTCCATAAGAGGTGTCCTTTCGTTCATGGAAGACGCCGCGGGTACCGCGGCGGCCTTCGTCCCGCCGGTCCGGCCGGTGGGAGCCTGTGATGCGATCAGCGGCTCGCTGCTCAACGAGCATCTCCCCTCGGCTGTCAGATCCGAGCGCGGCCTCATCGGCGCATAAAGGTCGGGGGTACCGTTTGGATCGTGATGACATGCCAAGACGAGGACCCCGCCGACGGTAGTCCGCGAGTCTTATAGGTCGCTTAACTCTTCTTTTCGCTGGCTTACGGCCGGAACTGAATCGCCCCGCTTTCGAGGGAACCGCCGTGACCGTGTTCACGGGCCGTACTCACGCCGAGTCTCTGCGATCGATCTTCGAGGCCAAGCGGTTCGTCAGATCCAGCCGTGCTTGGCGGCGATGCGCGCTGCCTCGTGCCTGTTCGCAGCGCCGAGCTTTGCGATGGCCGCGGCAAGGTAGTTGCGCACCGTCCCCGGCGACAGGGACACCCGCTGCGCGATCTCATCCACGGGCGCACCGTCGCGCGCGAGCGCGAGGACGTCGGCTTCGCGCGGAGTCAGGGGCGAGTCACCCGCACCGATCGCCTCGGCTGCGAGTTCCGGATCCACGTGCCGCCCGCCCGCGGCGATCTTCCTGATGACTTGTGCGAGATTGCGGGATGAGGTGGTTTTCGGGAGGAATCCGCGGGCGCCTGCTGAGAGCGCGGATTTCAGGTACCCGGGTCGGCCGTGGGAGGTCACGATGATGCTGCGGCACTCCGGCAACTGGTTCGTGAGCCGCCGGGCGACCTCGATGCCGTCGAGTGAAGGCATCTGCAGATCGAGCAGAGCCACGTCAGGGCGCAGGCGCAGCGCGGCCTTCAGCGCTTCGTCGCCCGAGGCGACCTGGCCGACGACTTCGAAGTCGTCCTCGAGTTCGAGCAGACCCGCGATCGCTTCGCGGATCAGATGTTCGTCGTCGGCGATCAGGATGCGGATCATTCGCGTTCTCTCGGTAGGGGGACGGCGGCTTCCAGCAGGAACCAGTTCCCGTCCCGTCGGGTCTCGGCGCGCCCTCCGATCGCGTGGATCCGGTCGAACATCGCCCGAAGTCCTGTGCCGACGTCCGTGGTGGATTGGGCGGGCCCGCTGTCGCTGACTCCGTCGTTCGCGATCGTGAGAAGGACCTCGTCGGCGTCGATCGTTGTGGTGAGTGTCACCTGTGTCGCCGAGGAATGACGTAGGACGTTCGTGATGCCTTCACGGACGACCCACGCAAGCGCCTCTGCGCAGGGCGCTGGTACGGCTTCGCCGGTGACCGTGCAGGTGATGCCGGCCGAACCCAGGAGTGCGCGGGCGCCGGAGACCTCGTTCTCCCACGTCGTCTGGAAGTCGCCTCGGACGACCCTGCGGACCTCCGTGCCCGCCTCGTCGGCCAGCCGTCGCACCTCCCTCAGTTCCGCGGCCGCGCGGTCGTCGCGGCCGCGGCGGATGAGCTCGGAGGCGAGCTCGCTCTTCACGGCGATCGCGGTGAGCGTGCGGCCGAACACGTCATGGAGGTCGCGGGAGATGCGCAGGCGTTCCTCTGCGAGGGTGAGCGCGGCACGGTCCCGGTGCGCGTCCTGCAGTTCGCGGAGGACGCTCAGCATCCACACGCTGGACCAGCAGATCCACAGGACGGCGCTGACCAGCGTCATGCAGACCACGAGCAACGCGATCTGGAAGACGGCCACGAGGGGCACGGCGAGCACGAGGATCGCGACGTTGAGAAGTAGCGTGCGGCGGGCGTTGAGGATGGGGACGATGCTCGCGGCCGCGGAGGCGATCGCAGTGGCCGCCGCCACCCACAGGGCCGGTATGGGGAGGGCGGCGGCCCCCGCCAGGACGACGGTCCCCGCCAGGACGGCGGCGAGCAGGAGCAGCCACGTGACGACGAGAGCGATCGGGAGGCGCTTGCCGCGTCCTTCGAGGGAGTTGAAGCTCCATCGGCTGACCGCGATGTTGCAACACACCAGTGCCACCGTGGCGACGGCCACGGCGCTCACCACGGCGACGTTCTCCCTGGTGATCGGCTGGGCGCTGACGAGGCCGCCGAGAGTGGAGATCGGGGTGGAGACGACGACGTACGTCGACCAGCGCACGTAGCTCTCGAACCGGCGTGCGCTCACCACTGGCCACTCCCCCATGCCTCTCATTGTGCTGCTGAAGCCTTGAGCGAGGGTGAATCCGTAGGCGCGGGCCCGGCGTGGCGCGCGCGCAGCCACACGATCACTGTGATGACGACGAGGAGGACACGGGGGACGAGCATGATGATCGAATTGGAGAATCGGGGAGATCATGAGTCATGTCTCCACACTCCCGTCGCGCGGGTTCGCTCCCCAGTGTCGTCCGTAATGACTTCGTCGGCGTTCCGCACGACTTACGCATGACAAATGTCATGCGGCGACGGGCCACTTCGTCTCCGTCAGGGCGTGCGGGTGCTCGCATCAGACCACCCGGCACCCCTGCTCGTATGGCAAATGTCATGCCCATGCCGTGCGGATCGCACACGAACTCATGAGCGACGGCACTGCTGCCGCAACGAGGCCCGGAGGATGGTGGAAGCATGCACCAAGACAGCTTCAACTCCCCGGCATTCGACCCAGGCACCCTTCCGCCCGACACCGCGCCGACCGTCCTCTACGACGCGTCGCGGGACCGCCGTGGTCCGCGGCCGGTTCCGCCGGGCGTTCCCTATCACCTCGTGCTGGCCGGTGAGAAGCGCCGTATCGGACGCGGCATTCTGGCGCTCGTGCTGCTCCTCGTCGGGCTGTTCGGCTTCGGCGGTGTCTTCGCCGTCCTCGGCTCCGCCATCGACGAGGCGCTGGGCAGGGTCAACCCGATCGCGGGCGGTACGGAGTTCACGCCGATCTTCCACGCCGCGAACCTCATCTCGATCGCGCTGATGATCCCATGGAGCATGTTCATCCAGCGCCGGCTGTACGGGGTGAAGGGGGCGTCGCTGCATTCCGTGCTGTCGGTGTTCCGGCCCGCCGTGTTCGGCCGTGCGGTGCTGGCGCTCGTGCCGATCTGGGTGCTCTACATGACCGTCTTCTTCCTCCTCTCGCCCTACACGGAAGGATCGTGGCGATTCTCCGACCTGGTCGCCGTGTTCGTCATCACGCTCCTGCTGACGCCTCTACAGGGGGCGGGCGAGGAGTACGGCTACCGTGGACTGGCGTTCCGGGTGGCTGCGAGCTGGGGCCGCGGGCCCCGGACGGCGATGGTCCTCGGCCTGGTCGTGTCGAGCATCCTGTTCGCGGTCATCCACCTGTCCACCGACCCGTGGCTGAACCTCTACTACCTCACCCTCGGCGTCACCTTCGGCCTGATGACGTGGCGGACGGGCGGTCTGGAGACGGCGGTCGTCATCCACGCGGCCAACAATACGCTCGCGTACCTCATAGGGATCGTCACGCACGCCGACCCCCTCGCGGGCTCCGACCGCTCGGCGGGGGCCGGGTCGATCGTGATGCTCATTCCCTGCGTCCTGCTTGTCGCGATCACCGCCGTCATCTGGGCGCGCACGCGACGGACCGGTCCGCCCCTGACGCCGGGGAACATTCCGTCCGCCCGGTGATCGTGGAGCGCGACGTCCGCGCCGCGGGGATCACCGGGACGCTTCGGATGATCGTCCCCGACTGGGACACCATGGGCATGGCATGGGTGGAGTTCCAGGGCATCTGCCATGGCAACGGCTTCGGGTCCGGAGGGGACGCCCAATGGGTGCTCTGGGACGTGGCCGACGCCACCCAGGATGTGGTCGTGGAGGCGACGTGGAAGATGTGGCCCGCCTGCCCGGTGCACGACCGGGGCCTGCGAGCCGAAATCTTCATGAGCCAAGGGTGTCAGCGGTAGGGATAGATATGGTCGGTGGATCCGATCAGAGCCGGACCGGCGAAACGGGCGGAAGACAGGTGGACACCCGTGGCACGTTCGGCAAGGGCCAGAGCGCTGCAGACGGGATCGTCGGAGAAATCGACCTGGTCACCGTCGATGTCCACGCCGAGATCCTCGACATCCGCATGGAGCCGGTCGGGGTCGGACCCCTCCCTCAAGGAATAGGCGTACAGGCTGAACGTGGTGATCTGCCGGCGGTCGACGCAGTAGGTGAAGCCGTCGTTGTTGATGGTCATGAACACCGAGGCCGCGGCCGTGCCCACAGACAGGAGGTGGGCCTTGTCGTAGACGGTTCTCGCCCAGCCGTATTCGATCAGGACGGTTCCGCCGCTGGCCGCGTAGGCCGCGACGCCCTGTCCCGACTCGCTCAGAGAGCCCGGGGTGACGTGGATCCGCCGCAGTGCTTCCCGAGGGGACAGGTCCCGCACAAAGGCGGCGCAGAGCCAGGTCTCGTCGGTGCCGTCGGTGAACTCATCGCAGAGCCATTCATAGGTCGCTGCCGTGGCGTCGCCCATTCAGCTGCCTTCCGTGGAAGCCGTATCGCGGTGATCATGGCAGAGGGGGCCGACAACTTCGCTCGTTGTCCATGCGCTGTCAGCGCCGGGGCCCTGAGATCCGGACATGGACGCAATGAATAAACAATGGGATGACTTCCGGATGAAGTACCCCGGTCGTGGGGTCAATGTCAGAGAGAAGTGCATGAGGGAGGACGGGGGGACAGGCGTGAAGGCGCCCTGGAGGTGTGGTCCATTGACGTACAATCCCGCTTGATCCTTCGCGGGTTATTCTGAGACGGTGAGCCAAGATGAGGATGCGCTATCGCGCCAGTGTGGCGATCATCCTGATAGCCGCAGGGGCCCTGTTCACTGTGCACGTTCAAACGAACGGGACCCCCAAGGACGTCTCCGGCAGCTCCGAGCATGGTGGCCGCCGAGGTGAGGACGTCACCCCCTCGCCGACCGCGTCACACAGAAAACCCTGCGAGGCCCCCGCAGCCGAGCACGACGTCTGCGCGAGCGGGAAGCCCCGACGATTTGAGCGGGAAGCCTTCATGGCGGACTGCGTGGCCGCCGATGTCGTCGGGCTCTGGCCGAACACGTGCGCCGAGGCGGCGGAGCCGGTGGCGGAGACGTATTCAACATGCCGATCCGCTCGGAAGACATTGCTGCAGTGCGAGAATTCCGCCGTGTACACGGCGTGCGTCTATCGTGGAGGTGGAGCAATCTGCGGAGATTCCGAGCCTGTTTATCAGGCATGTCGCACTCGTGATGGCACGGACATCCCGCGTAGCGTTTGCATCGAGGGCACCATCGAATACCGAAAGTGCCGGCACGGATGGGGGGTCACCGTGAGCGGCGATGTCTGTGTGCCGGCCACGGCCGCCTACGAGAATTGCAGGACACATTCATCCGTTACTGCTTGCCAACACGTGCGAGATGAGTACGCACGAATTCATTACCGTTGAACCCTTTCATCTCCTTGTGCCTGCCGATAATGTCATCCGCGCAGGTCATCCAGCTTGCCCGGCTCCTCCAGGCTTGTGTCCGCTTCGGGCTCTGGAAGATCGTGGATCTCAACGTACGCCGACGAGATCGGCTCGGCGGAGTCCTCCACGAATATCGACATGCCGCTTGAACTGCATGGATGTAGTTTTCGGCAGGCGCAGTGCCACCACCCCGAACCACCCCCGCCGGGGACATCCCCGCGTGCGCGGGGTCGACCAGATGCCGACCGTACTGGATCTTGTGCACGCCGATGAGCCGGTTCTGCTCAGTGCAGCCCGTCGAGGAACTCCTCGACCACCGAGCGGAAACGCGCCGGCTCCTCGATGTGCGGCATGTGGCTGGACTCCTCGAACACCACCCAGCGCGAATCGCGGATCCGTTCGGCGAAGGGCTGGACGGTCGCCGGAGTCGCCTCGTCGTGACGGCCGCTGATCACGAGAGTGGGAGCGGCGATGGCGGGGAGGCGATCGACGATGCTCCAGTTTCGCAGCGAGCCGATCACGTGGAACTCAGCCGGCCCGTTCATGGTGTGATAAACGGTCGGGTCGGCGTCGATCGCCGCCAGTGTGGCTTCGAGCTCCTCCGGCCAGGGATCCAGCCGGCACACGTGGCGCCGGTAGAACACCCGCATCGCCTCGACGTACTCCTCGCGATCGGTTGTGCCCGCGGCCTCGTGCCGGAGCAGTGCGGCCTGGACATCGGCGGGCAACGCCGCTCGGAGCTCGGCCGCGGCGTCCGACCACAGCCGCATCGACGCCGGCGAGTTAGCGAGGATCAGCCCTCGGAGTCCGGCCGGCCGTCGTACGGCGTGCTCCGCGGCCAGCATCCCGCCCCAGGACTGCCCGAACAGCACGTAGTCCTCCGCGATGCAGAGCCCGTTGAGCAGCGCGTCGAGCTCGTCGAGGAAGCGTTGCACCGTCCACGAGCCAGGCTCGGCACCGGGCAGACGCGTCGACCGCCCGTTACCCAGCTGGTCGTAGTGCACGACGGCCCGGCCCGGCCCGGCGAGCTCGGTGAGCGAGAGCAGATAGTCGTGCGTCGCGCCCGGGCCGCCATGGAGCGTGACCAGCGGCGGTCGGTCGCCGATGGAGCCCGTGACGCGATACCAGCTCCGCTGCTCCCCGACCTCGATGAAGCCCTCTTTCGTAGGCTCGGCGTAGACCATGCCCATCCTTTCGCTTCCTGTGCTCCTGTCGATGTGTGTCGTCTGCGTGCTGCCGTCCTCCGCTGGCAGTTCGGCCACGTAGGCCCGGCATCAGTCTCACCACTGCGGCGGGTGCCGCTCAGGCCAGCCGATCGCCTCCTCGAGCCGGGCGGCCAGGCCGAGGAGCAGCCGTTCGTCGCCGTGGCGTGCACCCGTGAGCTGCACGCCGACCGGCAGGCCATCCGGCGTGACGTGGATCGGCAGCGAGACGGCCGACAGCCCGCTCGTGTTCTGCAGCGGTGTGTACGCCGACCACCGCAGCATGCGCAGCACGGCCGGCTCGGAGCCACCTGTGTGGAAGTAGCCGAGGGGTACCGCCGGTCCGTTCGACACCGGGGTGAGCGCGAGGTCGAACGGACGCAGTCCGGCGATAAGGCTGCTCGAAAGCGCCGCGAGGGCCGTGATGGACCGCACGAAGTCGGCAGCGGACAGGCGGTCGCCACGCTCAAGCATCCAGCGGGTGTCCTCCTGCAGCGCCGAGGTGGCCGACGGCGGCAGCCCGGTGAGCATGCTCGACACGACGCCGGCGATGTAGTCGAAGAGTGCGTCCACGCCGGACGGGTCCCATGGCGCCGGGTTCGCGACCTCGATGAGCTCGTGACCGAGTTCGTCGAGCAACGCGGCGGTTCGCTCGACGGCGAGCACGGTCTCGGGGTGCGGCTCGTCGAGACCGCTGTCCGTCCAGACGGCGACTCTCAAGGACCTGCGCGGTGGCTGCGCGGTCGCAGCGAGGAACGATCGCCCGGCGCGCTGCGGCACCTCGTGGAGGCCGGTCGTGTGCTCGACCGCCATGACGTCGAGCAGCAGCGCGGCGTCGGCGACCGTCCTCGCGAGCGGGCCATCGGTACTGAAGGCGAAGAAGGAATGGGCGGGGGCGGCACTCACGACTCCTCGCCCGGGCTTGATCCCGACGAGTCCGCAGACGGCCGCCGGGGTGCGGATGGAACCCGCACCGTCGCTGCCGTGTCCCACGGGTACGAGCCCGGCTGCGACTGCGCTCGCCGCACCGCCGCTCGACCCGCTCGCGGAACGGCCGAGGTCGTACGGGGTCACCGCGGCGCGGCCGACGACGGCGGTCTCGGTGTAGCAGGGGATACCGAACTCCGGAGCGTGCGTCGTCCCGAGCGTCACCGAGCCCGCCGCGCGGATGAGACCGACGGCCGCCGCATCGATGTCGGCCGTCTGCGTCGGGATCGCCATGCTTCCGTTCGTCACGGGGACTCCGGCGATCGGCTGCAGATCCTTGAAGGCGATCGGCAGTCCGAGGAGCGGCCGATCCGGTCGTGGTCCGTCGGCGAGCAGCCGGTCCGCTTCGGCGGCCTCCCGGAGTGCCAGCTCCGGCGTCGTGACAACGAAGGCGCCGAGCGGGCCGGCCAGGCGATCGATGCGATCGAGGTAGTGCTCTGCGAGCTCGACGGCGCTGATCGTGCGATCGGCCAGGGCTGCGCACTGCTCGACGGCGGTCAGTTCGTGGAGGGCGGTCATCGTTGGGTTCCGTTCGTCATTGGGTGGCCGTCCAGTGCTGCGACTGCTGTGCGGCGAGCTGCGTCAGATCGCCGAGGGCGACGTTGTAGTCGACCACGTGCAGCCCGAGCTCCGAGGTGCTGCTGCCAGAGGGGAAGAGGGCGGCGCCTCCTGTGACCTGCAGCCAGCTCGCCGTACCCGAGCCGTCCGACTGCACCCGGCACTGCCCGGTGAGCGTGTCCGGGTAGCGGACGAAACCGGTTGGCCGGTTCTGCAGTGTGAAGCCGGAGAGCACCAGCGAGAGGTGCCCGTTCGGCAGCACGACGGTGCCCTCGAGGAGCCGGTTCGTCGGCAGGTAGGCGTCCAGTGGCAGAGCGGCATCCGAGGCAGAGCCGGCGAGGAGGGCGGCAGGGTTCACGCAAAGGATGCGATGGTCCGGGGCGGTGTTGCGGCCGAAGAGCGCGTCGGGCGCTGGTGCCTGGCCATCCGGGCTCGCGTAGCTCGAGTAGGCGACGATACAACCGGTGGGCATCGGTGCGCTCGTCGAACTGCGCTCGCAGGACGGTAGATCCTGGAAGGTCGAGGCGGGATCGGGTGCGGGCGCGGCACCAGGTCCGTTGGCGACCTGCACGTTCCCGCCCAGCAGGTAGGCCGCGACGAGCTGCTCGCGTTCCGCCGTGTCGCCGTCGAAGCGCTGCTGCAGCAGGGTGATCAGGTCGGCGGAGCCCTGGGAGTGCCCAAGTAGGATCACGCCTCGACGCTCGTGCGTGACGGGGTCGGTGTTGAAATGGTCCCAGTAATCGGTCCAGGCGTTCGCGATGTCCATCGCCCCGGTGGAGTAATCGGTGGAAGTGCCGGTCAACACGCCGACGGCCAGGTTCAGTAGGGGTGCTTGCCGATAGACGGGCACGAACATGCGGCACAGCCTGGAGAAGCGAGCCACCTGTGTGAGTGTGACCGCGAGGTGCGTGTCGTTCGCGACCGGCGGAAGTGATCCAAGCTGCAGGAGAGGGTTCGGCGTCAGGTCCACCGTCGGGTAGACAGAGAAGCAGTCCACCGCAGGTACGGCGGGGGCGGTGAAGGGCTCGACGGAGACGGCTCCTGCGGTGGTGATCGTCGTCGCGTCGAGCGTCACGTCGTGGCCGCTGCCGAGGTATCGCTGTGTGAACGGCGTCCCGGCGGTGCCGCGCTGCGGGTTGCCGGAGAGGTCCTGGTTACAGGGGTTCGCAGCGACCCCGGGGCGGCACAACCAGACGGTGCTCGCCAGCGGCAGCGCGGCGGAGCTCGATGCGGACGAGTTCGCCGAGGCCGCTGCGGGTGCCGGGACGATGCCGGCGCCGAGGAGGGTGAGCAGAGACAGCGCCGAGGCGACTCGCCCTCGGAGCCCCGTCCGTGATCCGGGCGTGCGTGCGACCGCGCTCATCGGACGCCTCGGATCGGCTGGATCGCGAGCGCCCCGAGCATGCTGAAGGCGGCCGCGCCGATGAAGAGTGACGTGTAGTTGCCTCCGGAGCCCGTGCCGGTCCCGATGGCCAGGAAGATCGGGGCGATCGCCGGTGCCACCATCTGCGGGACCGCGTTGGCGATGTTGAAGACGCCGAGGTCCTTCGCGGCGGTCGCTCCTCCGTTCGGGAGGACCTGGGCCACGAGCGCGAGGTCGACCGCTAGATACGCGCCGAGCGCGAGTCCGCCGATGACCATGCCGATGAGGAACGTGCCCCAACTGCCGGCCGTGGCGATGACGATCATGGCCACGCCGTACACGGCGGCTGAGCCGAGCACGAACACCTTCCGGCGGCGGAGCCGGTCGGACAGCCATCCGCAGCCGATCGAGCTGACGACCACGGTCGCGGTGAGCACAAGCGTCGACTGCAGGATGAGCGAGGGGATCTGCGCTGTCTCGACGCCGAGCTGATCGGAGAGGTAGTACACCTGATAGGTCTGCAGGATCGCGAAGCCGGTAATCATGAGGAACCGGCCGAGCCAGGCCCAGGCGAAGTTGCGGTGACGGATTGGGTCGACCCAGAAGCTGCGGGCGAAGGCGCGCAGGTCGTAGCGCCGGCGGTCCGCGGAGTCGAGGCGACGATCGCGCAGCACCACGGCCAGGACGATCACGGTTGCTGCTGCCAGCGCGCCGGGAAAGAGGAACATGAGCGCGACCGAGCTGCCGACGGACTGCACGAGGAAGACACCGGCGACCACGCCGACCGCCTGACACATGCCGACGAGCCCGGAGACCTTGCCGCGCTGGAGATCGGGGACGTGGTCGATCAGCAGGGCGGCGAGGGCTGCGTTGAGGGCGCTGAACCCGGCCTGGGTGATGCACCAGCCGACCAGCATCACCGGGATCGTCGCCGCGGTCGCGAGGAGGCAGAGCCCAGCCAGACCGACGACCAGTCCGCCCAGCAGCCAGGGGCGGCGCATGCCCCAGCGGGAGGTGGTCCGGTCGCTGAGCTGACCGAAGAACGGGCCCGACAGCAGGGCGACGACCGCCGCGACGCCGAGCACGAGGGAGAGACTGCCCGCCGCATTGTCCGGATCGATCTGCTTGATGCGGATCGCGAGGGTCACGGAGAGGGGAGTGAGGGTCGCGACGGCGACGCCGAGCACGGCGGCCACGAAGGCTGCGATGAAGCCGGTGCTCGCTGCCGGGGGACTGGAGGGCGGGGTGGGATCCGCCGCCGTCGTGATCTGGTCGTCAGCGTTCGTTGCCATCTCTGAACCGCCTTCTGCGGTGGTGCCCTGGTCGATGAGGACGAACCTTACTAACAGCTCAGTAAGTTTGACTAGACCGAAACTGACAGACCACTAACTTTGGCGTATGATCGCCCCGTGGCCCCGAAACCGGCACCCGAGAGCGATCGACAGGTCTCGCCGTCGCCTCGCGGCGTGCGGCGACGCGAGCAGATCGTGGACGTGGCGCTCACCCTGTTCGCGAGCAGTGGCTATCGCGGAACCGGGATGACCGAGGTCGCCTCGCAGGTAGGGATCACCGAGCCAGGGGTGCTCTACCATTTCGGCACGAAAGTAGGCCTCCTGCACGCCGTGATCGAGCAGCGTGCGAAGCTCAGTCAAGCCTTCGCTCGTGACGTCGCCGAGCAGGGTGGACTCGCGGGCATCCGCGAGATCGTCGCCCTCGCGCACCGCAGCGCCCGCGAACCCGACCTGATCAAGCTCTTCGCCGTACTGCTGGCCGAGAACTTCGAGGACGACGGCCCGGCCCACGACTTCTTCGTGGAGCACTACCGGGCCCTCCGGGTGAGCGTCGTCGAGCTCATCGAGGCCGGTCAGCGGCGCGGTGAGCTTCGCGCGGACGTCGATCCGGCGCTCAAGGCCGTCGAGATCCTCGGCACCCTCGACGGCATGGCCAACCAGTGGCTGCTCGACCCGGAGGCCGTCGACTTCGTGGCATGCGTCGAGGCCTATGTCGCGACGCTCGAGCGGGATTTGGCACTCGCGCCCTCGTCGTGATGTGACTGCGGATGATCACCTGACCGTCGTCGAGCAGATGCTTGACCGGCCGGATGTCCGGCAGGGCCTGGTAGGTGAACGCGAGCCTCCCCTTAAAAAGTCGTTTCAGGCTGAGGCCCGCAAGATGATGCAGGCCAGGGCATGCAGCCCTTGATCCAGATCAGTTCGGCCATGCCGGCATAGATCGACGCCCTGTCCGCGTCCTTGCTTGGTGACATCGCGAGGAGGACAGGTGGATCCAGGATTTGAGGCGGACTTCCGGGAGTTCGTCATCGATCGATCAGGGGCGCTGTTCCGTACCGCGTACTTGCTGACCGGTGACCGGCACGCCGCCGAGGACCTGGTGCAGTCGGCGCTGGCGAAGACCGCCGCGAAGTGGCGCGGCCTGCGCGATCCCGCGTCCATCGAGGGTTATGTCCGCCGTGTCATGTACCACGAGCAGGTGAGCTGGTGGCGGCGCCGTTCCCGTGCCGCGGAAGTGTCCACCGGATGGCTGCCCGAACAGATCGGCGATGGGCACGCCGAGGTGGTGGATCTTCGCCTGGTGATGCGCGCGGCTCTTGCCCGGCTGACACCCCGGCAGCGAACCGTGCTCGTGCTGCGCTACTTCGAAGACCTGTCCGAGACCGAGATCGCCCGGCTGCTCGGTGTCAGGGTGGGGTCGGTGCGCAGCCAGATTTACCGGTCGTTGGAGCGCCTGAAGAAGGCGGCGCCTGAACTGAGCACCGTAAGGGAGTTCGGATGAACATCGAGGATCTGCTGCGCGAGACTCTTTCCGACATGGCCCATGAGGAGCAGCCACCCCCACCGGGCCGGTTCTTCCAGGTCAACCGGAGTCGATCCCGTCGCCGCGGCCTCGCGCTGGCGGCGGCGGCAGCCGTCACCGTGCTGGCGGTCGGATCCGCGCTCGCGGTCCAGGGCCTGTCCTCGCGGACGGCGGCCCCCGGGGTTCTCACCGGGCAGGGCTCCGGCGAGACGCCTGCGGAGACCCGGAACACCGTGACGGTGAACGAAGGACTGCGGCTCTCCAGTGTCTTGAAGGATCTGTCGATCGCCACCGGCAAGCCGCTGAAGGAGTTCGAGCGGGCCGCCAAGGACGGTGAGGCGCTCGGCCTTCCCGCCTACGCCAAGGGCGCGCTGGAAGGATTCGCCTCCCCCGCGACCTATGAGGTCTCGCCCACGTCGAGCCCGGAAGAGATCCTCGCCGCGATGGTGACACGCTTCAGGCGCGTCGCCGAGGACACCAACCTGGTGGAAGGCGCCAAGCGTGTCGGCCGTACGCCACTGGAGATCATGACCATCGCCGGCATCGTCCAGGCCGAGTCGACCAACAAGCGCGACATGCCCAAGATCGCGCGGGTTATCTACAACCGGCTGAACCGCACGCCCGAGATGAGGCTGCAGATGGACAGCACGGTCCTGTACGGCCTGAACAAGTTCGGCAGCAGGGCTTCGCACGAAGATCTCCAGAGCCGGACGCCGTACAACACCTACGCGCGCCTCGGCCTGCCGCCCGGTCCCATCTGCAACCCAGGCGCGGACGCCATCGAGGCCGCCCTGAACCCGGCCGCCGGCCGCTGGCTGTGGTTCGTGGCGACCGACCCGAAGAAGGGCGTCACGAAGTTCGCCGACTCCGAATCCGAGTTCCTCAAGCTGGTCGAGGAGTTCAACAAGAACCGCAGGACCGGGTGATGGAGCGGCGCTCCGCAGTCCTCGGTTCACCGATGGGGCACGCTCCCTCTCCTCGTACCTTCATTGGGTCGCGACGACGCTTGGTCTGCGCGGCTGCCGCTGCATCCGTCGCGTCGCCAACGCCGTTCAGGGCGGCGTGGCTCGGTGCGGTGGGTTGCCTGGGTGCTGGGTGCGGCGCGCGGCCCTGAGTCCCGCCGCCGTTCGGGACTGGCCCCCAGGCCGCATGCCCGGACGGTGTTCGGGCGACGGGCCGTGCGGCGGCGCGCCGCGCCGCCGCCTTGATACCCATAAGAATTCGGCAGTGATTGTGATATGACTCCGTGTCTAGTGCGTCAGTCGTAGTCAGTGCACGTCGCATACCAGTCGCCAGTCACATGATCGAATGAGGACACGCCGAGATCCTCCACACGCCCATCCGGAATATGAGCGAACCCGCACTTGATGAGCATTCCACCGGCATTGGCGACACCAAGATGCGTGACCCCCTTCCAGCGCTGTGCCGTGTCGATGGTGAACAGGCCGATACGTTCCCCTCTGAATGACAAACGCTCCTGTTCGGGTAGCGACTGTGCATAGCTGGTGAGAGCAGGCTCGGAGATCAAGAAAGCTGCCCGCATTGGAAACTGAGAGTTCGCCAGGGCGAGTGTGAGTGCCCCGACAAGCGGCGTCGCGATGATCCATGGGCTACGCCTGTGGCTGCTGTCCCGGGTCATGAGAAGCGAGATCCATATGAGGCCGGACAAGAGCCATGCGGGGATGGCGAAGAGAGCCAGGAGGTAGTTACCGCCGGGATAAGCCGCAGCGAAGAGCGTCAGGACGGCACTCACGGTAACGGGGCCGAGAACGAGCACCAATCGCCACCACTGGCTCCTATCGGGTGCCTGATGCTGGAGATCCACGACTGAGGGGGTAGCCATGTGAAGGACCCTAGCCAGGTGGGCAGAATGACGCCTAGGATTTGCTGCGTAGGTTATCCGCATCGGAATGCCCGTCAGTATGACCAGCGATTATTCATGCTTTTGAAGTGATCCGCCGATATGTTCTCGGGCTTCGATCAGGTGGATCCCGTCGTGCTGGCGTATGGCCGGCGGGTGATCCTGGCGCATTGCGTCGAGAACGCGGACGGCGAATGCCTCGGATGCGAGTTCCTGGACCTCGTCCGCGGTGACCCAGCGGAACGCGCGGGCTTCGTCGGTCTCGGTGAGGTGGCCGTCGATGACCTTGCAGCGGAAGACGAGGGCGACGATGCCGCGGGTCATGTTCTTGTAGACGCCGGTCAGGGTGATGGGCTCGACGTGTAGGCCGGTCTCTTCGTGGATCTCTCTGAGTAGACCGGTGGTGATGTCCTCGTCGCGTTCGAGGACTCCGCCGGGTGCTTCCCAGTGGCCGTTGTCTCGGCGCTGGGTGAGGAGTGCGCGGCCCTGGTCGTCGATGATCACGCCTGCCACGCTGACGGAGTGCTGCGTGTCGTGGTGATTCATCGGATGTCCTCCGGGGCTGCTGATCACTATTCTCGGACTGCGGTACTCGTATGTACGAGTTGAGGAATTGGTCGTGGCCGAGCTGCCGTTTCCGGACTTGGACCCGACCAGCGATCGGGCCGTCTTCCGGCAGATCGCCGATCACATCAGGCAGGCGATCGAGCGGGGCACTCTTGCAAGATCACCGAGGAGCGGCCCTCTGTGGGGGTCGCCGGACTGCTCGGGGTCAGCTCGAAAGATCATGTGATCGTCCGGTCGCGCCGGTATCTGATCAACGGTCAGCCGGTGGAGACGGCCGTGTCGTACATCCCGGCGGAGATCGCGCGGGACACGCGGATCGCACAGCCGGACAGCGGTCCGGGCGGGATCTACGCTTACGGCGCGGACGCCGCTCCGGCCGGGATCAGGATGTCGCCGGTCCAGGTCGAGTGACTGTGCCAAGCGCGCGTTTGCCTGCCCGGACCGTGTCGGGGCTGGACGTTCACCAAGCCGAAGGGCAAGGGCAAACGGTCCATCGCCATCCCGCCTCCCTTGGTCGTTCTCCTCAAGCTCCGCAAGGAGTCTCAGAGGCTCGAACGGGGGGCGGCGGGGGCCAGGTGGCGGGACTGGGATCTCGTGTGGTGTACGCCGGACGGAAGCCCGATCGATCCGGGGGCGACTGGAAGGAACTCCTGCGACTCGCCGAGATCGACAAGGATGCCCGCGTTCACGACGCGCGCCACACGGCCGCGACGCTCCTGCTCGAACAGGGGGTGGGCATCCAGGTGATTCAGGCGGTCCTCGGCCACTCCCGGCTGACCACGATCAAGCGATACACCCACATCACGGAGACGCTCGCCGAGGCGGCGGGCCGGATGGGACGGGCGCTGTGGGACGGCTGGCGGCAACGGACCGGTCATAACCGAAACCGGGCAGGCTTCCCGATCATGGAAAAGGGAAGCCTGCCCAGCTCATTGGGGTAGGGCGCCTGGGACTCGAACCCAGAACCTACGGATTAAAAGTGGACGGCTCTTATTGGCATTCGCAACGCTCTGACCTGGCGTTTCGGATGCTGTCTCCCCCTTGCCTGGGGGAGGAAATCCGTGCATGGTCCGGATCTTGATGGTGCTTCCGAAGAGGGGGCTGGGAGACTGTGCGACATGAGCAAGATCGAACGGCCGCTCGTACGTGAGTTGTTCCCCGATCTCGTCGCGGATCTCATCGCGTGTTTGAGAGAAGAAGGGGAGGAAGATCTTGCCGTCTCCACCTGGGACATTCGGTTCTACGGGGAGTGCGGATGCGGTGATGACTTCTGCCAGAGCTTCTATACGGCCGAGCGGCCAGACGGAGCGTACGGTCCCGGGCACAGATGCGTGCCACTGCTTCCGCCGAGAGGTGATCTGATCCTTGACGTCGTTGAGGGACGGATCATGTACGTGGAGGTCCTGCACTACCCGAAGCTGCCACGTCCGGTGAGTTGAAGCCATCAGCTTGGGAATCATCTACTGACCTTGCTGCCCTGAGCTGGGAAAACGGGGGTGCAGGTCAGGGCGGGTCGAGTCCCCGTGATTCCCCGTGAGTGACCGTGGTTCCCCGCCTGTTCTGGCACGCATCTGGCACGCGATCAAGGAGCGCCCGAGGGATGCAGGTCTTCCAGATGGTCATCAGGCGCGGAACGATGGAAGATCGGTGATCATCCCCGGGGAGGATGGTAGCTATGTCAACCGCTTCGCCAGGAGACCCGCAGGACGAATCCCTTCACTCGTCGTCGAGGAACATGCTGCTGTGGGAACGGTGGCGGAAACGGCGATGGATTCGCTGTGCGGTTATCGTCTTCGTGCCGTTTCTTCTGCTCTATGTGCTCGCCATGGCACCTGCATGGATCCACAATCATCAGCTGGACGGCCTTGCCGACCGGTTCCTGAGCCATCCTCTTCCCCCGGAAACCGATTTCTATGATGACGAGATACAAGGCTCGATCGCAATACGGCCCGGCAGCAACAGCAATCATTGTGATTATCGTCTTCGCTTCAACTTAGAGACGGAACTGTCTGTAGACGAAGTCGTGCGCTACTACAGGTCCGCGAAGATCCCGGGCATCGACGGTAATGAGGTCGATGTCATCGCTTGGACCTCACCTGACATGCAGCCTCACCCGGACAACTTTAATCAGCTGTCAATCATTCTCGAAGTCCAGGACTACGGCCATGGGGCCGATTGGGATACTCGTTGCTGGTGAGTTCCTCGAAGCGTTGGAGCGGGTGACGGGAATCGAACCCGCGCTGTCAGCTTGGGAAGTGCATCGAGTACGGCAGGTAGGGCGGCTGAGCTGGGCTTCGGGCCGGTCGTGAGTGACCGTGGTTGACCCCTCGTCACCCTGGTTAATCGCCCGCTAATGGCTCGGCGTTCTCCTCCGCCATACTGCGCTGCCAGGACCATCCCACCCATGATCAGAGGTCCCCGACCCGCCTTCGGATGGCGCTGGACGGATGTGATCGTGAGCTGTTGTGAGGGGCTGTTACAGTACTCGTTGCAGTAGACGACCTCTCGAACGTCTCGAATCGAGATTCTGCGGATTAAAAGATCCCCCTTGGACCCTTCCGGGTAGTTCAATGCAGGTCATGGAGTGTATGCGGTCCATCCTGAACGGCTCTGAACGCCCCTGTATTGCAACCCGAAGTGCAATCCTGGTACCCGGCGACCCCCAGCGGTGAGAACCACCCCCAGCGTTTGGGAACCTCGACTGTGTAGCCGTCCGGAGGCATGACCTTCTGGAGTTCGTCGGCAAGCTCTGGGCCTTGATCGCCGACCTCGCTCCAATAAGAGTGAAAGTACTTCTTGTCCATTGTAGTAATCTCGATTCTACGCTCGGCGTCGATGAGCCTGGCGGTCGAGACATTGCCCGAACGGATTTGATGGAGCACGGTGGACATGTCTGTCTGCTGAGAATCATCATGATTAAGCAAGAACAGGCCGCCGATGAGTACCAAGCCTGCAGTGACGGAGCACACGATGAACGTCCTGAACCGCGATGCTTTTTTCTGGTACTGGTGAGGGGCCTCGGGCTGCTTCTCGATCATGCCTACAGCATGCCAGTCCACTCGTTGCGTTTGAAGGCCGTGGGTTCACTCCCGTAAATGGATATGGCCGACATACATGGCGGTCATGAGAGCAATCTCGATTGCAGTAGCACGTCACCAGTTTGGAAGATTTCGGTACGCGGCTCCCTGAACTGCTGCTGTGCAGGTGAAAGGCGGTCTTGCCCTGTCCGTGAGTCCCCGTGATTCCCCCTTGTTCCCCGGCCTTACTGGCACGCGAGTGGCACGGCCTGAGAACCCCGTGCGGACGCACGCACCCCTCCCGCCGGATCTTCCCGTCGCCGTCGTCCCACCCTCCGGGGAGCGGGCCGGGGCCAGGGCGCCAAGATGGAGCGCCCCAGCGAACGAACGACCTTGGCGCCCTGGCCCCGGTCTGCTCGGCTTGCCCTGGGACGACGGCGACGGGAAGATCCGGTCCCCAGCCACCTACGAACCTGGCTCTTGCCCCTGGCGATCATCCCGGAGCCGAGGTGCCCCCGCCGGAGGCACATGCTGTTCAAGAACCATAGAACCCGGCGGGGCTTACGGATGTCGGAGTTGATCGTTACCGTGGCGGCACGCTAAGGGGAAGACGGATGGGGAGTGTCGCGGGTGAAGATCACATACGCCGATGTCGCCTGGCTGGCCAAGGATTACGGGCTGGGTGAGGTGTGGTGCCTGACCTTGGTGCGGGGGCTGGACGAGGCCGAGGTCCTTCGGCGGATGAGTGCCAGGGAGGAGAGCATCCGGCCGCTTACCTACCGGAAGCTGATGGATGAGGAGTTGTTCCCCGGCACGGTTCTGGTCGGGCGCCTGGACGGGTGGAGCGCGCTCATTGAGGTGAGCGGTTGGCAGGGGACAAAACCCGATGTCTTGCGGGTGCTGTCGGCTGGGACAGAGGTCGTGTCGGTCTTGCGGCACGACTATGCGGCCCATGAGTTCGTGTACGCCGTTGATGGGGAGCGGGTGACGTTCTTCGATCCCGTGATTCCCGCGTGGCGGTATGGGAGTGATCCTGATCGTCTGGTGGACGCGATGAGTGGCGCGGGCTTCGATCCCGGATACGAACCGGTAGAAGAGGGGGGAGCTGGGAACCTCGATCATCCGGTGGTGGATGGGGCTCTGCTGCTCATGGCCCGGCTGACCGGCGTCATGTTGACCCAGGACGTCTTGAGCGGGTCGCTGCTGAGCGGCGTCATCGCGACTCATAGGTCTTAAGGCTTATGCGGCGGCGTGCCGATGGTCGGTGCGTTGGTCGGGTACAGCGGGCGTGCGGGTCGGTGGACGGCCCGGCGCGCCGCCGCTTGACGAACTACGCGATGTCTCCGAGCGCACGCTCTACCGCTGGCGTGAGATCGGCAAGTTCCCCATCGGCATCCGGTTGCCCAACGGCAAGATCCGGCTCTACCGCAGCGAGTTCGAAGCGTGGCTTGAGACGCTCGGGGAGGCGGCGTGACCACCTCGTACAAGGTGAAGTTCTGGGAGATCCGCACCAACACCAAGTCCCAGGGCGCCGGCAAGAAGCCTCGTATCGTCTCGCACACCGTTCGCTGGACCGTGGGCAACCGTGAGAAGTCCTCGACCTTCAAGACCAAGGGCCTGGCCGAGAGCTTCCTGTCAGACCTGCGGCAAGGGGCGAAGAACGGTGAGGCGTTCGACCTGGACACCGGTCTTCCACCTTCGATGATCAAGGCCAAGAACACACGCACCTGGTACTCCCTCGCTGTGGCCTACGTCCACGCCTGGTGGCCTCATGCGGCGGCCAAGACTCGCGAGGGCATGACCGACACCCTGGCCTACATCACTCCCGCTCTCGTCAACGATCTGCCCGGCCGCCCGGACGACGAGGACATCCGGCGGGCACTGCTTGAGCACTCCTTCGTCCCGGAGGAACGTCGCCCGGTGCTCACTCCGAAGATGCGTCAGACCGTGCGGTGGCTGGAGGCGGCCTCTCTGTCTCTGAGCGCATTGGAGGAACCCAAGCACACGCGGACAGCCCTGGAGGTCATCTCCCTGCGACTGGATGGCAAGGCGGCTGCATCGACCTACCGGCGCAAGCGGGCGGTCTTCCATCACGTCCTGGAGTACGCCGTGGAACTGGGGGAGCTTTCGGCAAATCCGATCCACAAGGTCAAGTTCCGCAAGGTCAAAACCGGCGGCGAGATCGATCGCCGGTCGGTGGTCAATCCCGAGCAGGCTCGTCAGCTGTTGATCGCGGTGACCTACGCGGGCCGTACCCGTGGCCAGATGATGGCGGCCATGTTCGCCTGCATGTACTTCGCCGGTCTCCGCCCGGCTGAGGCGGCCGGTCTGCGCAAGGCGAACTGTGAGCTTCCGGAGACCGGATGGGGCACGCTCACCCTGGAGAAGAGCCGGCCGGAGAGCAACAAGCGTTACACCGACTCGGGGGAGTCCAACGACGAACGAGGGCTCAAGCACCGCGACGAGAAAGCCGCGCGGACGGTGCCGATCCCTCCGGAGCTGGTGGCCATCCTGCGCGAGCACATCGAGCGGTACGGAGTCGCCGAGGATGGCTGGCTGTTTCGGACCCGTACCGGCCAGACCTTCCCCGGCTCCACGGTCTCGATGGTCTGGAAGCAAGCCCGGTCCTACGCCTTCACGCCTGACCAGGTCGCCTCACCGCTCGCGCGCAGGCCGTACGACCTGCGGCACGCGGCGGTCTCGCTCTGGTTGAACGCGGGGGTCCACGCGCCGGAGGTGGCGGAGCGGGCGGGGCATGGAGTGGACGTGCTTCTCAAGGTCTACGCCAAGTGCATCGACGGCCAGCACGAGGTGGCCAACAAGCGGATCTTGGAAGTGCTCACGACGTGACATTCTCAACAGCAGGACACGAAGGACTCCGGGTAGCCCTCGGGGTCCTTCGTCGTGTCGGCTACCGTGACCCCGGAACCGCTCCGCGAGCTTCCGAAACCTCTGAGCTGACCTGGGGGAACGTCGTCGATCCCATTCCGCGTATATTCCGGGACCGGTGGCAGACGGCTGCATCTGACTGCTTCTGGCTGCATAGGCGGAGAAAGATCGCCAGGAACGTAGGCCCAGGTCAGGGCCTACGTTCCTGCTCGCGAGTGGTAGGGCGCCTGGGACTCGAACCCAGAACCTACGGATTAAAAGAAGTCGATTCGATCGAGGTCCGAGGCTCCGACCTGCGGGTGCGGTGTCCGTGGACGTCCGCCGAGTTCCGCCGTCGTTCGCTCTCTTGGCTGTACTCGTGGCTGTACAGCTGCAGTCAGCCTTCAGGGGCGAAGGGGTTGATCATTAGCCCCCCGAGTCGTGATGTCACGAACTCAGCTCCGCAGGTAGGGCATCCCGACTCGAAGGAGTGTCGATGCTGCCACCCTTCTAGTACCTTGGGCGTGTCCACGGGGTAGAGCACCTCGTGCCGTGCTCCGCAGCCGAAACAACGATGAGAACGATTGTCGGCAAGCAGGACACCTCTGAGATCCTCGGCGGTCCACGCTTCGACTTCACTCGCCGCGCTGCGTGGTTCGATTCCGGACGGCCACACCGCAATGCATCCTTGTGTAAACCTCGGCCGGTTCGGCCGGTCGATCCGCAGGGCGGCTGCGCGACAAGAGGCCTCGTCGGCCAGCCAAGCCGGAATGGGATCGACATACGGTGGGAGCACGTCACCCGCCTCGTAGACCGTGATGTGCAGCCGATGATCGAAGTGGACAGTTTGCACGGCTGACGACGGTACTCGCAGATGGGGTGTGGTTCGACCGTACGTCTTACCTGTCTGTGTCGCCGATCGCCTTGCTCTCCCTCCTGATCTTTCCGCCGACCTTGGATCGAGCCCGCGCTGTCAGCTTGGGAATTGCATGGATCACGGCCCGTAGTGCCGTTGACCTGGGCGTCGGGTCGGTCATGAGTGACCGTGATTGCCCCCTCGTCCCCCTGTCTAATTGCACGCTAATTGCACGACGCTCAGCTAGCGTCAGGGTGATCGGCAAGCTCACGGCCAACCTGATCGACACGATGTCGTTCGAGACTCTGCTCATGTAGGCGGGAGGCCAGGCATCCGCGATGAGCGGCAACAGAATGGCTTCCCGGTCCGTCGGCGCTTCGGACGTCCATAACAACGCCATCGCCTCCCGGGCTCAGGGTCGTGGGAAGGGCGCAGAAGTCACACGTCCACTGGAAAAGCTCAAGATCGCGCGCGCGGATGGTCAGACGCACCCATGCGGGGGGATACCACCGCCTGATCGTCTGGACAACGGCCTCCAGTTCGGACCCGACTGCGGGGTACTCGTCTAGTGCTGTGACCGGAAACCTTCACCGGTCTCGCGTGTAGCAGCTGGCGTCGGTTGGATGTGTCCTACACGTCCGGCTGGCGCGAGGAGGCGCGGTGGGAGAACCGGTCCGAGTACGAAGACTGATGGACGCCGAAGGGCAGAAGCTGCAGCAGATCGTCCGCCGGGGCAGCACCAGTTCGGTCCGGTACCGGCGGGCGATGATCGTGTTGGCTTCGGCCGGGGGGAACACCGTCGCGGTGATCGCGCGCCTGGTGGCCGCCGATGAGGACACCGTCCGCGCGCAGGCTCTGCCCCTGGCCGCGCAGGAGCAGAGCCATGTCGCAGCGTGGCCTCGGGTCAGTCCGTGAAGACCAGCTTGGAGTACTGGTATTGGGTCTTGCCGTTCTCGTCGCCGTTATGGACCCGGCCCGTCATGACCTGGTTGGAGGGCGCCATCGAGGTGTGGCTGCTCTCCTTGTACTGGTCGCTCCAGATCGGGCCGGTCACCTTCACCTGGCGGTTCTGCCAGTACAGCGCGGCGGTGCGGTACCTCGTGGGGCCGTTCTCGTCCTTCTCGTGCCATCTGCCGACCAGCACCTGGTCGGCCGAGGCGACGATATAGCCCTCGCTCTCCTTGCGGGGCTGGGTCCAGTCACCGGAGTGCACGTAGACCTTCTGCCCGTTGATGTAGATCGTTCCGCAGTAGTACGTGGTCGGGGCGTTCTCATCGCCGACGTGCCTGCGGCCGGTGAGCACCTGGTTCACCGGGCAGATGAACTGGGAGTTCTTCTCGGACGGCATCGTCTTGGTGGAACCGGCCCGGACCTCGATCGTGTAATCGGCGGCCGCTGCGGGAGAACCCATGGTCACGGCCGCCAGCGCGGCGACGGCCAGCGCGGCGGACACGGTCGTGCGGTGATTCGTCATCGTCTTTCCTTCTTTCTCGTGCCAGTACGTCTGTGGGTTCAGCCCGCGAAGGTCACCGTCGAGTACTGGTACTGGGTCTTGCCGTTCTCGTCCCCGAGGTGCAGGCGGCCGGTCATGACCTGGTTGTGTCCAGCGGTCCAGGAGTGGTTGTTCTCCTTGTAGATGCCGCTCCAGGTCTTGCTGATCAACTGCACCTGCCGGCCCTGCCAGAACAGCGTCGCGGGGCGGTACCGCGTCATGCCGTTCTCGTCACCGGTGTGCATCCGCCCGGCGATCGCGACGCTCCCCAGGGTGGGTTCGTAGAAGGAGTCCTTCTCCTTCCTCGGCGTACTCCAGTCGAGCAGCGACACCCTGACCTGCTCACCGTTGATGAAGATGAAGCTGCAGGAATACGTGGTGTCGGCGTTCTCATCGCCGTAGTGGCTGCGACCGGTGAGCACCTGGTTCGTCGGGCAGGTGAAATTCGACCGCCACTCCTTCACCGTCTCGACGTGAGCGCGCTGAACGCTGATCGTCACCGCCGAGGCCGACGCCGCCGAGACGGGCGCCGTCGCCACGATCGCCAGCGCGGCTACCGCCGTCGCGACGGGCATGGCCTTACGAAACATCCCCATACTTGCTGGATCCCCCTGTGTTGCCGCGAATGGATCTCATCCGCCCCACAGGTCTAAAAGATCACGCTTGGAAACGTCTAGGACTTGACTTGGGCGGGTGAGGGTCAGCCCCTCTTACCTGAGCGCTCCTGTTCGATCCACTCCCGCAGAGCGGCAATGCATTGGTCGTCCATCAGTCTTCGTACTCGGACCGGTTCTCCCACCGCGCCTCCTCGCGCCAGCCGGACGTGTAGGACACATCCAACCGACGCCAGCGGCTACACGCGAGACCGGTGAAGGTTTCCGGTCACAGCACTAGCCATGCCCGATCGTGGCCGGAGGCACTATCGATTGCTGCCCCGTCGATCGAGGCGCCGATGTCCTCATGACCGATGATCGTCACGATGACGCCCCACGGCTGCTGACTGGTCACCCGGACTCGTACCCTCTGTCCAGGTACAAGGTCGGCTCCGGCGGAATCGAAGCGAGGCACGGGCCAATTGTGCCTTGCGCGCAGCGGCCTGCCTGATCACCCCGTATGCCGTCGACCCGCCCGAAGGGGAAGCGGGCCAAGGCCACCGGGTCCAGGTGCAGCGCCCCACGGACGAACGACCTGGACCCGGTGGTCTTGGTCTGCTCGGCTTGTCCCGGGTCGATAGCGGGCGGGTGATCAGGCTTCCACCTCAGCCATCTACGGCCCTGCGTGTGTAATACGGCGATCATCCCGGAGCCGGAGCGCCCCCACCGGAGGTGCGTTCGTTAATGGTTAGTCGCAGGTAGGTCCCGCAGAGAAGATGGGTGCCATGCCTGACCTGTTGTGGGATGACGTAAAGCTCTTCTTCGATCTGGAGTTCAATGGGGCGTTGCCCGATGTGGTGATTGAAGGAACGAGCGTTGAGGACTGGCAGACCCTTCTTGATCTCATTCAGTCTCAAGGCTGGCAGTACGCCTACGAGCTGTACGACGGGCCTACAGAGCTTCCCACCGCCGTCCAGATGATCGCGATGGGAGCCGGCTCAGCCCACTTGCGGGTGCGGCCGGTGCCCGAGATTGAAGCGATCTTTCGCGCGTATCAGGCCGAGTCAATTGACTTCGATGTCGACCTGAGGGAGTTGCAGGGGCAGGAGCGCTTGGATGTCCTGTTCGATTTCTTCAGGGTCATCGGGCGGCGACTCAGGAAGTCCGTGCTGATGTGCTCGGAGGGATCTGATGGTCCTCCGCTCCTGGGGTTTGATGTGGAGATTGACCGGGTGGTGCTTTTGGCCGATCCGGGTGTGTAGGGATTGCGGGATCTCTGGGGTGGGTGTGCGACCCGCGTGGACGCGGCCCGAGCTGCCGGCGGCCGGGACCGGCCCCCAGGCCGCATGCCCGGCCGCCGAGCGGGCGCAGGGCCGCGAGGCGGCGCGCAGCGCCGCCCTTGACAAGCTCGCGCCCACCGATGTCCGCAGGCTCGTCGAAGCCAAAGCCGAATCAGGGCTCTCGGCCGCCACCGTCAAGCAGATTCACGGGCTGATCCGGAACGCACTGGCCGATGCCGAGCGCGAAGAGCTGGTGCATAGGAACGTCGCCAAGCTCGTCAAGTCTCCGGTGGTGCGTCGGGAGGAAGCTCGGGTGCTCACGATCGAAGAAGCCAAACGGCTGCTCGACGTGATCAAAGACGATCGGCTGGAAGCCTTTTGGATCTGCGCGCTGACCCTCGGCCTACGTCGCGGAGAACTTTTAGGGCTTCGCTGGGATGACATCGACTTCGCCAACGGCCTGCTCGCCGTACGGCAGACGCTTCAACGGGCGGACGACTCCCTTCAGTTCGTCGATCCTAAGACGGACAGGTCTCGTCGAGTTGTTCCCGCGCCGGAACCGACCTTGGCGGCGCTCCGCAAGCACAAGCGGGCTCAAGCGGCCGAACAGCTCGCCGCGGGCAAGCGGTGGCAGAACCTCGGGCTCATCTTCCCTTCCACGATCGGAACGCCCATCGAGCCGGGCAACCTCAGTACCCGGTGGCGGGCTACCCGGAAGAGAGCGGGGCTCGACTGGCTGAGGCTTCACGATCTGCGCCATGCCTGCGCCTCGTTCCTGCTCGCCTCTGGCGCCTCGCCTCGAACCGTTATGAAAACGCTAGGTCACAGTCAGATCGGGCTGACCATGAACACGTACACGCACGTGCTCCCGGACATCGAACGGGCAGCCGTCGACGCGGTCGCCAAGAAGCTTTTCGGGTGATCAAAGACATGCTGAGGGCCGGACTCCTGACGGGGTCCGGCCCTCGTGGCTGTCAAAGATGGCTGTCATCGACCTTGAAAGCAAGATCGACAACTGCTGTTTTCGCAGGTAGGGCGCCTGGGACTCGAACCCAGAACCTACGGATTAAAAGTCCGCAGCTCTAACCATTGAGCTAACGCCCCGCAGGTGACAGCGTACCGAGGATAGTGTCCACTAACGTCCGTCGCCAGGCCCATTCGCGGTCACCTGTTTGCGGAACGGCAGGTGAAGGGCGGGAGCGGCTCCTAGAGTGGCGGGCATGACGAGCTCGGGGCTTGAGCCCGCCCGCAGTGCACATGTCTCCACGCGGCAAGGGTATGTCGTGGTCGACGTGGAGACCACGGGTTTCTCGCCCTCCAGGGGCGACCGGATCTGCGAGATAGCGCTCATCTCGCTGAACGCCCAGGGCGAGACCGTCGACGAGTGGCACTCGCTGGTCAATCCGAGGCGCGGCACCGGGGCCGTGCACGTCCACGGCATCACCGGCGCGATGGTCGCGGGCGCGCCGGTGATCGAGGAGTTGCTGGACGAGGTCTGGCAGCGGATCGCCGGCCGGGTTCTGGTGGCCCACAACGCCTCCTTCGACCTGCGCTTCCTGCGGCACCTGCCCGGCAGCGAGTGGGTGACCGAGACCCTGTGCACGCAGCGGCTGGCACCGGGCTTCATCCCCGACGGCAGGTGGACGCTCGCCGCCTGCTGCGAGCGCGCGGGTATCCCGCTCCTCGGAGCCCACGCCGCGCTGGCCGACGCCCGCGCCACCGCCGAGCTGCTCCGGTTCTACCTGCGCACGGGAGTCTCCTGGGCGGAGAAGCTGGAGCGGGCGGCTCAGGCCCCCGAGTGGCGCCCCAGCGGCCTGCCCCAGCGCCACCCCCGCCGGAGGTAGCCCGAGCAGGCCGGACACGGGCAGGGCGTACGTCAGGGCCCTGTGGGACCTTCAGCGGTAGGCGGGGATGCCGGTCAGCGCCTCACCGAGCACGAGCGTGTGGATCTCCTGGGTGCCCTCGTAGGTCAGCACGCTCTCCAGGTTGTTCATGTGCCGGATCACCGGATACTCCAGCGTGATGCCGTTGCCGCCCAGGATGGAGCGTGCCTGGCGGGCGATGTCCAGGGCGGCGCGGACGTTGGCGAGCTTGCCGAAGCTGACCTGGCGGGGGGTGAGGGTCCCCGCGTCCTTGAGGCGGCCCAGATGGAGCGCGGTGAGCTGTGACTGTCCCACCCCGACGTACATCCAGGCGAGCTTCTCCTGGGTCAGCTGGAAGCCGCCGATGGGCCTGCCGAACTGGATACGGGAGGTGGAGTAGTCGACCGCGGACTCCAGGCAGGCACGGGCGGCCCCCACCACGCCCCACAGGATGCCGAAGCGCGCCTCGGACAGGCAGGACAGCGGGCCCTTCAGGCCGCGCACCCCGGGCAGTACGGCGGAGGCGGGCAGGCGGACGTCGTCGAAGTAGAGCGACGAGGTCACCGAGGCCCGCAGGGACATCTTCCGGTGGATCTCCGGGGCGGTGAAGCCAGGGGTGTCCGCGGGCACCACGAAGCCGCGGACGCCGTCCTCGGTCTGCGCCCAGACCACCGCGACGTCGGCGATCGAGCCGTTGGTGATCCACATCTTGGCGCCGTTGAGTATCCAGTCGCCCGAGGGGTCCAGCTTGGCGTGGGTGCGCATGCCGGCCGGGTCGGAGCCGTGGTCGGGCTCGGTCAGGCCGAAGCAGCCGATCGCCTCGCCCGCGGCCATCCGGGGCAGCCACTCGTCCTTCTGCTCGGCGGAGCCGTACTTCCAGATCGGGAACATCGCGAGCGAGCCCTGCACGGAGACGAACGACCGCAGTCCGGAGTCTCCCGCCTCCAGCTCGCGGCAGGCCACCCCGTACGAGACGGCGTCGAGGCCCGCGCAGCCGTACCCCTGAAGGTGCATGCCCAGCACGCCGAGCGAGCCGAGCGCCGGGGCGAGCTCGCGGGCGGGGAAGGTGGCCTCCTCGAACCAGTCGCCGATATGAGGAAGCACCCGGTCCGCGACGAAGTCCCGCACGGTGTCGCGGATGAGTCGCTGTTCCTCGGAGAGCGTGTCGTCGATACGCAGGAGGTCGTCCATGGGTTTTCCTCTCTGTTCGGCCCTGTCAGGGTATTGCCGGGCCGAACAGGGTGGATGTCAGGGTTGCGCCAGGGGAAGTCCCGATGTGATGAGGACCCGCCACGGGGCAGTCTTAATACATGAACGAAAACGACTTTTCCGGCGTCAAGCAGCTCCGCAGAACCAGGGACGGGCGCATCATCGCCGGTGTGGCCTCCGGCCTCGGACGCTACATCGGGGTGGACCCCAACATCATCCGCGCGGCCCTCGCCGTCGCCACCTTCTTCGGTGGTCTCGGGGTGGCGGTCTACGCGATCGGCTGGGTGCTCCTGCCCGAGGAGAACAAGGACAGGTCGGTCCTCCAGGACCTGATCGACAAGAACAAGGACAACCCGATCTGGGTGGACGCCAAGACCAAGGCCGAGCAGGGCTGGGCCAAGGCCACCAGCCAGCACCGCGCTCCGCACCAGCAGGCCCCCGAGTATCCCCCCTACCAGGCTCCCCAGCCCCCTTCGGCCCCGTACGGCACGGTGCCGCCGCGTAGCGACGACCCCCGCACCCAGGGGTGAGTCAGGAGTTCGCCTCGGCGCGAACCCTCTCGATGATCTCCCTGCGGGATGCCCTCCAGAGCACGGCCAGCGCGGCCGCCACGGTGAGTCCGGTCGCGCCGGCCAGTGCCACCACCATCTCGGGGCCGAGGTGGTCGGCCGCGGCCCCGCCTACCAGGATCCCGACGCCCTGGGAGGCCAGCAGGCCCGACTGGACCAGCCCGAATGCCTGTCCCCGCCGCTCGGCGGGGACGCACTGCACGAACGCGGCGTTGGCCGCGAGTTGGTAGGCCCCGCCCAGCCCCGAGACGAACCAGAGCAGCAGCACCACGGGCAGCGGCGGCCGCGCCGCGCACAGGATCAGCGGCGCGCAGGTCAGCATCGCCATCCAGCCCATCGACCGCAGCCGGTTCGACGGGCTGACGTAGCGGCTGAACAGGAACGCGCCGACGACGGTACCGGTGGGCATGGCCCCCATCAGCAGACCGGTGACCAGGGAGAGCTGCCGGGGATTTCCGGTCAGCTCACCGGCGTACGGGGCCGCGATCCCCTCGGGGAGCACGTAGAAGCCGCAGAGCCAGGCGAAGAGCACCAGCGTCCGTAGCCGGGGGTCGCCGAAGACCAGCCTGGCGCCGGCGCGGGTCATCGTCCACATCGAGGGCCGGCTCTCGTCGGCGGAGATGGGGGCGGGACGCCGCCGTACGCCCGAGACGATGATGAGCGCGGAGGCCAGGTAGGTCGCCGCGTCCAGGGCCAGCGCGCGGTACGGCCCCATTCCCATGATCAGGAAGCCGCCGGCGGCGAAGCCGAGCATCTGCGCGCCCTGATTGGTCATGTTCTGCAGGGCGGAGCCCGCGACGTAGCGGTCGCCCGTGAGCAGCTCCGGCAGGAGCGCCGCCCGCGCCGCCGAGAACGGCGCGCTGAGCAGCACCACGCAGAAGACCAGCGCGCACAGCATGGCGAACGAGGTGCCGGGGATCGCCATGAGCGCGACCAGGAGGGCCCTGAGCACGTCACAGACGAGCATGATGCGCCGGCGGGCGTAGCGATCGGCGAGTCCTGCGAGGAGCGGCCCGCCGATGATCGGTGGCAGGTAGGTCAGGGCATAGACCGACGCCGTGGCCAGGGGCGAGTCCGTCCGCTCGAAGACCAGGACGGACAGCGCCACCCGGGAGAGCTGGTCGCCGAGGAGGGAGAGCCCCTGGCCGATCCAGAGCGCGCGGAACTCGCCGATGGCGATGACCTCGCCGTAGGTCGCTTGGCGTTCCGCCGGACGGCGGTGCCGCCCGGGTAGTCGGCCGGACTTGGTCGCCGCCATAGGACTCCGCTGAGCTCGCAGGCACACTGACTGTGGGTGTTCACTGTGTAACCTACGGTGCCTGCTGCAGGGCCGACGCGCAACCGAAAGCAATCAAGCGCATGCAAACCGTAATGATAAGCTGTGATATTTCAGGAACGGGGGTTTTGATGTGTTGTACGGGGCTAGTTACCAGCCCAGCTCGTGCAGCCGATCATCGTCGATGCCGAAATGGTGGGCGATTTCGTGGACGACCGTTATCTGCACTTCTTCGATGACCTGCTCCTCGGTCTCGCAGATCGAGCAGATCGGCCTGCGGTAGATCTCGATCCGGTCGGGTAGCACTCCTGCGTACCAGTCGCCACGTTCGGTCAGGGGAATGCCGGTGTAAAGACCCAGGAGATCTGGTTCGGGCGGGTCGTCGACGACGACGAGCACCACGTTGTCCATCACTTTCGTCAGCTCGGGGGGAATGGTGTCCAGAGCCTCGGCCACAAGCTCCTCAAACTTCTCCCGCGAGATCTCGATCACACCTGTCATTCTGCCCCGGTGTTCCCGGGGCGAGGTGGAGGCCCATGAAATTCGCTGATTGGACCCAGAGGACCCGCCGGCTCGCCACCGGTCGCGCGGGCAGGCGGATCGCCCGCACCACGGCCGTCGCCGCCGTCGCACTGGCGGGTGCGTGGCTCGGCATCATGCTCGGCGGGGCGGTACGGTCCAATGTCGGTCCGGTGGAGCTCGGCCTGTCCGCCGAGCCCTCGTGGACCGGGGAGACCGTGTTGGATGCTCACCCTTTCGGCACACTTTTGTTCGACACGCACAACGCCCCGGTCGGCCTCCGGGTGACCCTGGAGAACATCAACCCCGACCGAGCGCGCGGGTTCCTGGACGACCCCAGGCTCTCGGCCGACCGGCTCCCCGCGCTCCTGGAGGAGGAACTGGGCAACGGAGTCAGGACGCTGATCGTGCGTGCCGCCTTCTGCGGCCTGGCGGGCGCCCTGGTCACGTCCCTGATCGTCTTCCGCCGCCCAGGACCTGCCCTCGCGGGCACGCTGGGCGTCGCCGTCGCGATCGCCGGCACGGGCGCCGCCGTCGCCCTGACCTTCCGGCCGGACTCCGTGGTGGAACCCAAGTACACCGGCCTGCTGGCAGGCGCTCCGACGCTGGTCGGCGACGCCGAGTCGATCGTGACCAGGTTCGAGTCCTACCGGGTCCAGCTCGCCAAGCTCGTCAACAACGTCTCCCAGCTCTACGACGTCGTCTCCGCGCTGCCGGTCTATGACGCCGACCCCACCTCGATCCGGATACTGCACGTCTCCGACATCCACCTCAGCCCCATCGCCTGGAACCTCATCCGCTCGGTCACCACCCAGTTCAAGATCGACGCGATCATCGACACCGGCGACCTGACCGACCACGGCACCGGCCCCGAGGACAAGTTCGTCGAGGAGATCGGTACTTTCGGCGTCCCGTACGTCTTCGTCAGGGGCAACCACGACTCCATGACCACCCAGCGGGCCGTAAGCAGGCAGAAGGGCGCGGTCGTCCTCGACGACTCGGCCAAGACCGTGGCGGGGCTGCGCGTCTACGGCCTGGGCGACCCCCGGTTCACCCCCGACAAGTCCGTCTCCGTCGACTCCAACCTCGAATCCCTCGACGCGCTGGGCCGCTCCCACGCCGCAAAGCTGGCCCGGCTCCCCAAGCAGGTCGACCTGATCGCCGTCCACGACCCGACGATCGCCAAGGGGTTCTCCGGCGCGGCCCCGATGATCCTCACCGGCCACTCGCACGAGCGATCCACCGAACTGCTGCCCTCCGGCAGCCGCCTCCTGGTCCAGGGGTCCACCGGCGGCGCCGGGCTGCGAGCCCTCGAGCACGACGAACCCACCCCCGTCGCGGCCTCGGTTCTGTACTTCGACGCCGACACGCACCGTCTGAGGGCCTGGGACGACATCACCCTGGGAGGGCTCGGTGAGCAGTCGGTTCAGATCCAGCGTCACGTTGAGACCGAGCCTGGCCGTACAATTTCTCCTGTGCCGACGATTACCCCGTCTCCAACGGGGTCCATCACCGTCACACCGACGCCGTAGGCCGGAAAGCCGCTTTGGCAACGGGGCAAAAGTCCCCTATGCTTCAGAGGTCTCCAGCGGAGCACGGCGAAGGAACGGGACGCGAGTCCCGAGCCCCCATCGTCTAGTGGCCTAGGACACCGCCCTTTCAAGGCGGCGACACGGGTTCGAATCCCGTTGGGGGCACCGGCAGAGCCAAGGCTCGCCAGGGAAACGGCAGGTCGAAGACCTCCGAAGAACTGGTAGGCTGGCAAAGCCAGAAAGGCCGGGGACAAAAGCCCCAGCCAAGCAAGGTCCTGTAGAGCAGTTTGGAGTGCTCGCCACCCTGTCAAGGTGGAGGTCGCGGGTTCAAGTCCCGTCAGGACCGCTCAGGTAGGTGTTCGATCCACCACCAAGGTCAGGTAGCTCAGTCGGTACGAGCGTCCGCCTGAAAAGCGGAAGGTCGGCGGTTCGACCCCGCCCCTGACCACAGCAGCTGAGCAGCACAAACGCCCCGAGCCGATCACGGCCCGGGGCTTTTTGATGTCCAGTGACAGCAACGCTGACAGCAACGTCACTCGCGATCCATCTCGGACTCATACTCCGATCGAGCATGTCGCAGATCCCGGTTTCTGCTGCGTCTAGGAAAGATGCCACCTCTTCCATCGCCTCCTGGAAGAGCCGTATATGAATCCGATTCACATTGTTGAGTGTCTCTGCTCCTTGCTTGTTCGCTGGATAGCGGAAGTGCTGCGATGTTGGGTCAAGGTCATGCAGCTGTAGCAGCACGCGCTGTACGTGTTCCAGCTCGTCTGCCTCACCCACATGGTTAGCCTCTTGAAGGAGGCCGCGTGTCACACGCCAGAGTTCATCGATGCGATGCGTCCCGTGTATTTTGGCAGGCTTGCCCACGTATGGGCTTTCCCCCCAAAGCGTGGAGACGCTCTTATGCCACAGCAGCCCTCAGCAGGGCCGTTGACGCTTACCTCTTCTCGATCATCTGACTCTCGCATGTGACAGGCGGCAGCCCGTCGTTGGCGCTGTGTCGCCTTCTGGTGTTGTAGAAGTCGGTGATCCAGGTCGCGATCTTCAGCCGAGCCTCGGCACGGGTCCGGAAGCGGTGTCGGTAGACGTACTCGACCTTGAGCGTGCTGTTGAACGACTCGGCGGCGCCGTTGTCCAGCGCACAACCCACCCGGCCCATCGACTGGACCACTCCGTGTCGACGGCAGGCGGCCTGGTACTTCGCGGCGGTGTACTCCGACCCGCGATCGGAGTGGAAGATCACCCCGGTCCACGGCACCGCCGCGGGTGGCCACTGCCATCTGCAGCGAGGCGACCGTCAGCGCTGTGCCGCCCCAGGCGGCTGACCAGCGGGCAAGGCATGTGGAGCGCCCGGTGCGTGGAGACACGCACGCCGGGTGCGGCGGGCGGGCCGGGGAAACCCACCGTGAGCAATCACGACAGGGCGCCCCGGTCCGACCCAACACAGCAACGTCCCCAGACGCCAGCACATCTGCCCCACCGTTTGCCTCGGTGGTGGCTCCGCGTCCGCCGTGTCCTCCCAGGCCCCGTCATCATTCGCGGCTCAGTCGTCGGACAGTGTCCTGGCGGGAACCGCGTCCCGGGAGCCGGCCTCCGAACTGGAGGCCTTCTTCGCCGCCTCTTCGCCGCGCTTGCCGTACCAGGCGCTCCATGCTCCGAGCAGGCCGATGGTCGCCACCAGGAGGATCGACGACAGCCCGGCCATGACATCGGTCGGCAGCCAGTAGACCAGGGGGAGGCGGACGGCCGACTCGATCAGAAGCGCGATTCCCCAGACGAGGGTCATCACCAGGTAGGTCCGGCGGAACATCGGCTCCGCCGCGTACAGGACGTCCCAGCGCCGCGCGGTGTCCGCGTCTTCGGCGCCGAAGCGCTTCGCCACGGCGAAGGCCGTGGGACGGCCTGCTACGCAGGAACCCAGGAAGATCAGGCCCGCGACCGCGGTAGTGACGGACTTGATGGCCAGGAGGAACTTCGCGTCTCCCGTCAGCAAGGAGAGGATCATTCCCACGCCGAAGACGACGCCCATGAAGGCGGCGAATCCATCGAAGCGACGCTGCCGGACGGCGACGTAGGCGACCCGCAGGAATCCGATGCTCGCCGCCGTCAGCATGGCGGCGTACTCGCTCACGTTCAGCGCGCGGCACACATAGTAGGTGCCGATCACCGGCACCACGTCCCACAGCACGACCGAAACGATCTGGTTGTTACCTGAACGGCTCATTTCTCACCCCTGAAGGTCTCGTCGAGCCAGTCACTGATGCGGGCCATGGCCAGTCGCTGGGCGCCTGATTGGCAATGGGCGTCGGCACCCTCCTCGGCGGTGAACTCGAGGAAGGTTCTCGGGCAGGTCAGGTGATCGTGGAGCGCCTCGGGCTGGCCTTGGAAGGCGAAGTCGCCGGGGGCCGAGCAGACCAGGGTGGGGCACCTGATCCGCTCGGCGATGCCGTCACGAAGGTGATAGTCGAGCATCTTGGCCGCGTACCCGCGCGGTGACCGGGCGCCGGTGACCCACATGCCGTGGGTGAAGGCCCACCGCATGACGGGGTCGTTCGCCATGAGGCCTTGAATGATCTCGTCGACCTCGGGCGCGGACTCGGCGCCCAGCATGGCCCGCGCCTGATCGCGGTCCTCGCCGAAGTGGCCCGCGACGATCGCCCCCATGTCGTAGACGCCGTCGAAGGCGATGAGCGCGTTGATCCGCGGTTCGAAGGCGGCGGCGCGTGGCGCCAGCAGTCCTCCCATGCTGGCGCCCAGCAGCGCGACCCGCTCAGGATCGACCTCGGGCAGCGCGAGCAGGTAGTCGAGCACCGGGCCGACCACCTTCTCCCAGTCTGGCCGGAACACCAACCCTTCGCGGTGCATCGGCCCAGGCTGCCCGGGGCCGTCGAAGGTGAGGACGTGGTAGCCGCGTTCGGCGAACGCCGCCGCGCCGAAGAAGTGCATTTCCTCTGCGCTGCCGTCGAAGCCGTTGTGCATCACGATGGTGGGCCGGGGTGTACGGCTGTCGCCCGCCCGGTAGAGGTAGCCGGTGAGAGCGGTGTGCGCGTACGGGATCAGCACCGGTTCGATCCTGATGTCCGACAGCCGGGCCGCCGCGCGAAACGACTCCACGCCGAGCGCGTAGGACTGGTCGACGCGCGGGTCGGACGGGTCGCCGTGCAGGAAGAACTCGGCAGAGCGGTAGTAGGTGGACGCCCGCAGCAACCCGTCACGCGCGCTGACCTCGTGGCCGGCCGCCAGGCTCCGCCGAGCTTCGCCGGCGACGCGGTCGGCCGTCGCCCGCCACTCCTTGTGCCAGCTGTCGTAGTCACTCTCGGTGATCCGCTGTGCGGTGGTGATCACTTCACCGAAGTCCGCGCCGCCGTAGGCGATGTGGCCGAGCAAGCGCAGCGTCTCGTACCAGAACATGACGTCCTTCTCAAAGATCAGCGCATCCACGCCCGTCCCCTTAATGCGAAATTATTCGCTTCAAGAGGAAGTTAGCGCGGCGACGCGCTTAAAGCAAGATTATTCGCGTTAAGATGTCGGCCATGGCAGCACAGGAACCCGTACGCCGGCCCGGGGGGCGTAACGCCCGCGTCCGCACGGCCGTATGCGAGGCCGTCCTCGACCTGCTCCACGAGGCGGACTGGGACGATCTGAGCATCGCGCAGGTGGCGGAGCGATCCGGAGTCCACCAGGCCACGATCTACCGGCGCTGGGGCACGTTGGGCGCGTTGGTCGATGACGTGGTGACCGAGCAGCTCACGCGCTCGTCCCCGGTTCCCGACACCGGGACGCTCCGTGGGGACCTGGAGGCCTACGCGGTCCAGGTGGCCGAGGACGTGGCCGGCCCCCTCGGTCCCGTCTTCCTCCGTGCCGCCCTGGTGGGCGCGCGCCCGGAGGGAGAGCCTTCCAAGCATGTCTATCTTCTGGAGCGAGGCACGCAGCTCCAGAAGATGCTCGACCGAGCCAGGGATCGCGGGGAGAACCCCCCCACGTTGCTGGAGCTGCTGGAGGTCATCCTCGCACCGCTGTACTTCCACGCGATGTTCTTCGAACGGCCGACCAACGCGCACCACGCCCGGACACTGGTGGACAGGCTGCTCGCCCTCAGCGAGAAGAAATGAACGCCGTCGTTCTCGCCCGTGGCAGAGTTCACGGCCCCGGGAATGTCCCCGTACGAGCAGCGAGGCCGCGTGTCTGGGAAGACACGCGGCCTCGCTTGCTCAGGTGGGCGTTACTTCGAGACGTAGAGGCGGCGCGGTTGTCGGTCATGTGGGTTCTCCTTTTCGCTGGTGCTGTGACCGGAAACAATCACCGGGTTGGGTGGTCAGGCCGCGGCTGATGGGTTTGTGGTGGTGGGTGTGGTAGTCGGTGGCGACCTTGCGGACGTTGTAGGTGACAGCAGCAATGACAGCAACGTCCCCTTACGGAAGCATTCTTCGACAGTCGCTCACAACCCTCTGACCATGGTCTCGGGTACGCCAGCAGGGTGATTGGTCCGCCTGAGAAGCGGAAGGTCGGCGGTTCGACCCCGCCCCTGACCACAACAACTGGGCAGCACAAACGCCCCGAGCGAATACCGTTCGGGGCTTTTTTGATCTTCAGTGACAGCAATGTCATCCGATTACCGGTGAGCGTGAGACACGTGGATGATGTCCAGCCGAAATTCCTCCTGATTGACGCAGACGAGCAAATCTGTGGCTCCTGCCTTGATGCCGAAGGCGTCTTCGTCGAGGCGCCGGAGGACGACGAACATGTGACCGTCGAAATCCTGGGCTGCCTTCCCTCCCAGCGGATGCGTGACTACCTCAGCGGATCCAAGCGCTACCGCCAGAGGAACCCGCTGGGGCTGGAGGCGCTCCGGATGCTCGATATGGCAGGGAGTCCGCTCGCGGAGTTCTGGGTGGGCGAGATCATCGATTGGCGGCCCTCACCGCTCGGTCGTGAACGGGTGGACCTGGTCGCCCGCTGGGGGGAGGACAATCCCTCCGCTCGTGCACGGCATGTCTGGGAGCGTTGGCGTACGGCCAGGCCCGACCGGATCAACCAGTGGGCCGGCTACGTGGGGACAGACAGAGAGGAATGGTTGACCGTCGCCCGCCACAACAGTCGCTGGCGGACAGGGCACCCCGATCGCCCATCGGGACGCACCTGTGATCTCGACGGAACGTACGTCACCGATGAAGCGAGCTTCTACCTGGCGATCGGGGAAGCGATCAACGGACCCGGGGGTTACTTCGGTTGCAACCTCGATGCGCTGAACGACTGCCTGAGGGGGAGATTCGGGGCGGAGTTACCTTTCACGCTGGTCTGGCACCATTCGCACATTGCTCGGGAATCTGTCGCCTTCTCATTCGAGGGAGCGGGTGCCAACTCGACCTACTTCGATGTCATCCGTGCCATCTTCGAGGAGCACGGGGTGGACATCGTGCTGAGGTGATCCTCTGTCGCCTGGATGTTCACCACCTTGCGGGCCGATTCGGGATCGCCGTCCAGAGGACAGGGTGTCGAGGTTCGGTTGATTCGACGTAGGGCGTCTTCGAGCTCGCCTTGCCACGTCTTTCGGCCCGTGCGGTGTGCCGCCTGTCGTGGCTCCGGGGAAGGGGCCCGGCGGGATGGCGGGCATTCGCGGAGCGGCCGGTGAGGCATGGTCCCGATGCCTGTCAAGACGCTGAGAACCTCGCTGATTCGCCCTTTTATGTCCTCCTTGAGTGATCTTGTCACGCTCCAATGCGGACGTTTGGATCGAGGGAGTGATCTTCTGCGGCGCGTCACAGGCGGCGGGTTCCGGGTACCTCACCCGTCTCGCCGCCTGTCCTGCCCGGCCCGGTCCTCTCGCAGTGGGCGGGTCGCCGGCCCGCGCCGTCCTCCACGAGAAGGAGTCGTGACCATGACCATGCTGACCTACACCGTCCTCACCGACCCGGCGCCCCTGGAGGCGTCGGCATCCGGGCGGTCCCCGTCCACGGGGACGGTGTATCTGCTCGTCACCAACACCGGGCCGCAGGCGGCGTACTGGTCCACGATCACGGTGGAGGTGCCCGTCGGTAACGGCGCCGGTGATCTCACCTCGGACTTCAGCACGATCAGTCCCAGGGGTGAGTACGGAACGCGGTCGGGCGCCCGGTCGCCGGTGAACGTCCAGCCGGGGTCAGGGGGTTCCAACTCCTTTCAGGTCACCGCCTCCGGCGGCAAAGCCTCTTTCGTCTCCGGTGACCACCTGGTGCTGACGCTGGAGAACGTCACCGTCACCGCTGCCGCCGGGCTGGCCGTGCTGAGGGTGACCGAGCACACCGGCAGAACCAGGACCGGGCGCCTGACCGACGGCTTCGCGGCGGTGGCGCTGGTGAAGACCGCTCCGAAGGAGATTCCGGCGCCGCGCGACTTCCGCCCGGACAACGCCATGGTGGACGCCGGAACAACGATCACGCTGAGCTGGGAGGGGTCCGACGACTTCGAGTACAGGATCCTGTTCCCGGGTGGGCAGGAGACCGTCCCCCAGGGTGCGCGCTCCTGGTCACCGGCCGCGGCCCCGAGGCGGGCCACCACCTACACCCTCGCCGCCACGTCCCGCAGCACGCCCGGGCGGGAGCACTTCCTCACCACGACCGTTCAGGTGCGCAATCCCGTTCTGGAAACCCTCACCGTCACCACCGGTGTCACCACCCCATGGGTGCAAGGGGCGAACGGCAGTGACGGAACCATCACCTTCTCCCAGGGCGCGGTGAACGTATGGAGCGCGTTCGGCTCCCAGGAACGGGGGACGGTGTTCGCCGGAAAGGCCGACCTCACCGGGGTGAACACCGAATGGGTGCAGGGAAGAAGCACCGATGACGGATGGATCAGCTTCCCCAAGGAGGGGCTGAACGTGCGCCATGGAAGCGGAGCATGGGGAACCGTGTTCGCCGAGAAGGCCGACCTCACCGGGGTGAACACCCGATGGGTGCAGGGAAGGAGCACCGAAGACGGATGGATCAGCTTCCCCAGGTTCGGGATCCAGGTATCCCGGGGCGGGACGGACAGTGCCAAGGACGGCGTCGTGTACACGGAGAACATCTACGCGAACGACAGGGACGACAGCTCGTTCGTCAACCTCCACAGCGAGGGGATAACCGTGTACTCGCCCAACGGGAGGAACCGGATCGGGAGCGTGACGGCCCGCATCGACGGGCAGTGAACGGGGGGTGAGGCGCGGGCGCGCGGATCGCCGCACCCGGCGCCGAGGCCCGTGCGTCCGCACTCCCGCGGTTCCCACGGGTCCGCGGTTACCTAAGCCGTTGAGCTGCATAAATGCCTGCTCCTACGTCCTGAGGGCCAACAGGGCGGGCAGCGGTTCTCAGTCGAAGCCGGCGTGCGGTGCGCTGGTGCCCTGTGGCACGCGGAGCGGACCGGAGGCGCCGGGACGGATGTCGAAGTCGAAGATCGCGGTTGGAAGGTAGATGGTGGCGCAGGAGTTGGGGATGTCCACCACCCCCGACAGCCGGCCCTCGATCGGCGCGGCGCCGAGCAGTAGATATGCCTGCTCGGGGCTGTAGCCGAACGCCGTCAGGTAGTCGATCGCGTGCAGGCAGGCACGCTGGTAGGCCAGTTGCGAGTCAAGATAGCGCTGCTCGCCGTCCAGGGTGACGGACACCCCGGAGAAGGCGAGCCACTCACTGTACTGAGGGCCGGTGCGGCCCGGCATGAAGATGGCGTTCTCGCCGACGCGGTACGTTTGCATACCGTCCTTGATGACTTCGACCCGCAGGTCGATGAAGCCGCCCATCTCGATGGCACCGCAAAAGGTGATCTCGCCGTCGCCCTGCGAGAAGTGCAGGTCGCCGACCGACAGGTTCGCGCCGGGTACGTACACCGGGTAGAACACGCGGGAGCCCCGGGTGAGGTTCTTGATGTCCTGGTTGCCGCCGTTCTCTCGCGGCGGCGCGGTGCGGGCCGCCTCGGCCGCGATCCGGTCGAACTCGGATGGGGAGACAGAGCCGAGAACGGCGTCCCGGGGCTCGGGAGGCAGGGCCAGCGGCGGCACTCTCTGCGGGTCCGTGGCTATCAGCGCCGATTCCCTCGCGTTCCATTTCGACAGCAGCGCCGCCGACGGCGCGGTGCCCATGAGCCCGGGGTGGGTGATGCCGGTGAACGACACCGCTGGGATATGACGTGATGTGGCAGTCTGGCCGGAGAAGTCCCAGATCGCCTTGTAGGCGTCGGGGAACTGCTCGGTGAGGAACCCGCCGCCGTTCTTGGTGGGGAAGATCCCGGTGTAACCCCAGCCCTGACCGGCCAGCGGGCCGCTGTCCTCCTGGGGGATGGGCCCCAGGTCGAGGATGTCCACGACCAGCAGGTCGCCCGGCTCGGCCCCCTCGACCGCGAACGGGCCGCTGAGCGCGTGCACCGTCGTCAACGGGGCGTCACGGATGTCCTCGGCGGAGTCGTCGTTGTGGATCGCACCGTCGAACCACTCCCGGCAGTGGACCCGGAAGCTGTCGCCGGGTTTGACCCATGCCACAGGCGGGATCGCGGGGTGCCAACGGTTGTGACCGATCTTGACCTGGTCGGTGAACTTCCTCTTCGAGTCGAGCGGGAAAATCAACTCTGGCACGGCTGGATTCCTTTCGGCGCTGCGAGACGGTCACGGCCGCGGCAGGCGGCTGGTAGCGGGATGGGCGACCGTCGCACCTCCGGTACGGCGCTGCGGCAGGGACGTGACGACTTCGGGCTCGAAGGCGCTGCGCTCCGCGCGCTGCAACCGGGGGGACATGGCGGCCGGAGTACGCGCGAGCATCGGCGCTGAGAACGCCCGAACCGAGGCCGCGCCGCAGTCTGGGCACGGCACCGCAGCGGGTGCGGTGCCGATCGGAAAGGTGATCTCAATTTCAGAGCAGCACGGGCACCGATAGACATATACCGCCATAGCACGCGCCCTTCGAGTGAATCCGAAATGGTTTTCCCCGGTCGTGACCCTCTCTGCCGACGTGATCTCGGGGAATGGTCTCAGATTCGGATGTATCCGCAATTTAACGCATGAATGCAATGCAATCCATCTCGCTTCCGCCAACTTGCTCGCACAATAAGGTAGATCGCTTAGTCCATAGGCAGAAATAAGAGGAAATATTCCTTTGTTTGCAATACATAAACCATGTGGCTTTTTGTAGACCGTGCTCTCCTGGAGCGGGCGCCTCAGGCTCAGATGCTCCTCGTGAGGTGGGTAGTTATGGAGCCTCCCGTGCTCGGCTGTCGCGACGGATGGATCACCTCGTCGAGTGCCGCCGCGAGGCCCTGGACGGACTGTCGCAGCTGTGGTCCGAGGGTCTGCGAGCCGGGATTATCACCAACGGGATCGCGGACAACCAACTCGGCAAGGTCCGGCGTCGTTCGCCTTGCTGCCGGTTCACCTAGGTTGAGGTGACAGCGACGCCCCCGCTGCTCGTGTTCTGGACGATCTCGCTCAAGCGCAGGAATGGGCTGGCGGCTCTTGCGACGTCGGAAGGCGCGTCTGTCGGCTCAGACCGCAGTGCGCTATCTGATGGGCCGAACCGCCGACCATCCCGCCCCGGCCGGCCGGGGTGCGGATCTCTGCCCAGCTCCGTCGTAGGTTGTGCCGAAGACCAGAGACCACTGGCCGACCGCGACGGTCACGTCCTGTAGGAACTCCTCACAGAATGATCTCTCAGGGCGTCACGACGGTACGGTATGCCGATGGCGGACATCTACGAACTCGTGCTGTCGGTGGACATCCGTGCTGACGTGACCGACGACGAGCTCGCCGAGCTGCGGTGGCATGTGGGGCAAGGACCACGACCTGAGCGACTGCCGATCGGCACTGACAGATACGTGGAAACCTATCCACTCGGTGATCCCAACGACCCCGATTGCGAGTGGGAGGACGCGGAAGCGGAGCCCGTGTTCGCGCAGCGAGGCGCTGCCTGGCGGGTGGGGGGCGCGCTCGCTGCCGAGTTGGTCGCGCGAGAGCGATCGGACGGCTGGGCGCTGACGGTACGCCAAGAACTCCATCCCGGCGACTTCTACCGGCTCCGGACACTGCTGGACTGGCTCGGCCGGTGCTCGGTCGACGCACATGCCGGCGGTGTCGAATCCTTCGTCGGCTACCTGCGCTTCCACGAGAGCATCGAGATCACGTCACTTGTTCTCCTGAACGGGCGGATTCGCGTGCCGGAGGACATCGAATCGCATACCCCGCACTGGGAGAACAGCAAGTTGTGACCGGCCCGGCCCGTGACATGTCGGAGGAGACGGATGATCAAGAAGGATCCGCTGAGATTCGGGCTTGGACGGGCGTGGTTCTACTGGCTGATGTTCGTTCTGAGCGTCGCTTTGGTGCTCACAGTCGGAGTCCATATGGCCAACCGCGACGATCTGGAGAAGGCGAGGCGATCAGTCACCACGCCGGCCGGGGAAGACGACACATCGAACGCGAAGATCATCGACAAGGATCAGCGCATCGAGATTGACGAGGGCAGCCCGTTTTGGCCGCTGATCGAGGAGCTTCGAAGTACTTCCCCTCAAAGCGATTCCACGGCCACGGATTCCAAGAAGGAGTGATCGAACTGGCTGCATCGTGAGGTCTTTTTCACCAAGGCGCGCGATCACTTCGATCTGGCAGAGCCGGTCGACGAGCTATGGAGCCGCTACCGTCGGCGTATGCCGCACCTCGTTCACTGCCGACCCGAGGTGATGAACGGCCTGTCCCAGCTACGCGCGTCGGGCTGGAAGGTCGGGATTATCACCACGGGACGGCGGACAACCAGCTCGGCAAGATCCAGCGCACGGGACTGGCCGAGGCCGTGGACGCCTACGCGCTCTCGGGACTCGAAGGCATTCGCAAGCCCGACACCGGTCTGTTCGAGATCGCCGCTCAGCGGTGTGGCATGGCTCTTGCCGACGGGGGATGGATGGTCGGTGACCACCTGGTCGCCGACATCGGCGGGGGACGGGCTGCCGGCCTCCGTACGGCCTGGGTCGACCGGGGACGTGGCCCGGCCAGGAACGCGAGGCGGACCATGTCGTCACGGACGTGCTGCAGGCTATGAAGATCCTGCACGGCAAGCGCTGACCGAAAAGCCGCATCGTAGCTCGGTGGGAAACCGGCTCTGATCCTTCTCCGATGTGTGGTGCGGTGCCCGACCCGGCCGTCGTGTCTGTGCTGCGTGCCGGGGCATCGTAGGGTGTCGCTCCCAGCGCGAAAGGATCATCGTGCCGCAGTTCCCCCGGTTATCACGGTCAGCGCTGTCGGTATGGGTCGACTATCTGATCGTGGTTGCGGTCTTGGGAACCACATGTCGGAGGCCTCAAGTACGGTGCCGTTGACGACGGCCCGCCCAGACCGCCAAGACCTGGAGAATGACGTGCACTTTTTCGATATCGCGGTTCCGGAGACGGATGACTGGGAAGCATGGCTCGCCTACGCGGACCTGCTGATCGGGGCGGGCGACCTGCGGGGCGAGGCAATCCGGCTGGAGCATCGCTGTGAGAGCGGGGACGGGGACCAGGCCCAACTGGCCGCAGTCTATGAGGAAGTGGAACGGCGACTGGGACTGGATGGGCTGCGAGAGGACGGCTCCTGGCAGTTCACCTGGTCCCGCGGCTTCATCGACGAGGCGTGTTTCCGCCTGGCCAAGGACACCCGGCCGCAGCGCCAAGAGCTGGTGGAGCGGCTCCTGACGGACCACCCGCGCACCACCCAGATCGACCCGACCGACGCCGAACGGTGGGAAGGTGCACTGATCGACGCGCTGCTCTCCCACCCCACCAGCTACCGACTGCGCGCACTCGAACTACATCTCACCGACTACCACCACTCCGCCGAGCGCTCCGCGATCTCGCTTGCCGGCCGGCAGCGCCCCCGGCTGGAGCGCATGTACTTCGGCTACGGCTTCAAGTACCTGTTTGAGCCCAGCGAGGGATCAACAGGTAATCGGATCGATCCTTTGGATTACCACAAGCAAGGGCTTGTTCAGACCGACATATGGGACTCGCTGCCCGCCTTGCGTACATTGGAACTCGAAGGGGCATTCCTGTTCCACTCCGTGAACCACAACGGTCTGACCCACCTGCGGGTCCGGGGCTCCGTCATCTCCGACGGCTCAATTTTCAGCCTCGGATGGACTTCCGGCCTGGTGTCATTGGAAGTTGAAATCGGCAGTGACATTTTTGGCTGCCCCTGCTCGCTTGATCAACTCGACGAGCTTGACGCCTTTCGGTTCCCCAATCTTAAAGAACTGGACCTCAGCCAGGCTGATTTCAACGCCACCTCATATGAGCTATTTTCAGCCCTTGCAGATTCCTCAGTCCTTCCTCAGCTTGAACAGCTGTCCATCGGGAACCTGACGATCGATCAGGCGGACTGTGAGGGTGATCCGCTGGCCACGCTGGCTGAACTGGCGCCCCGATTCGCACACCTTGATCTGCACGTGGACGACGTCATCGACATCGAAGGCGCCGATGAGGAGGAAGTCGATCGAGTCCTCTCCCGATTCGGTCTGAGCCAAGCGCTCCGGTGAACTCCGGCATGTAACGTGCGGGGTGGGACGAGGGGTTAGGGGTTCTCATGAAGCGCTCGACGATCGCGGTGCTCGTGGCCGCTGCTGTGTGGGGCGGTGCTCTGCTCGTTCCCGTCGCTCTCTTCGTGCTGAACTACGGTTGCGATGCCGACGATGACCAGCTCGTCGACTCTCTCGGCATCCTCGATGTTCGTCCGGCAAGCGCGACACCGCAGGAGGGACGCGACAGCTCTTGCGAGAAGGACGATCGGATCACGACCGTCCGGCAGACCTACCGCCCCTCGGGCCCGCGAGCCGACGTGCTGCCCTTCTACCGAGACATCGCGCTCAAGAACGGGTGGACACCCCCTCCGGAGGATGACGGTGAAGGGGTGTACTGCTTCACCAGGTCCGTCGAAGGAAGGAAGGTCGAGCTCTTTGTGCAGTTTGTGGATGCGACGGGAGAGGAGTACGGCGATGACTACGAAGTACTCGTGAGCACTTCCGCAGCCGGCCTGAGCTGGTGGTGTTGACACCGCGGAGTCTCTGAATGCTTCGAGCCTCCAGCGCCGGCTACGGGAGGTGGGGCTGACGACAACGGTGACGACAACATCGGCCACCGCGAGCACACGTCGGCAGCCGTCCACAGCCTTCTGACCTCGTGTCCGTCGAGCGGAGCAGGGTGATCGCTCCGCCTGAAAAGTGGAAGGTCGGCGGTTCGACCCCGCCCCTGACCACAACAACTGGGCAGCACAAACGCCCCGAGCGAATACCGTTCGGGGCTTTTTTGATCTTCAGTGACAGCAATGTCATCCGATTACCGGTGAGCGTGAGACACGTGGATGATGTCCAGCCGAAATTCCTCCTGATTGACGCAGACGAGCAAATCTGTGGCTCCTGCCTTGATGCCGAAGGCGTCTTCGTCGAGGCGCCGGAGGACGACGAACATGTGACCGTCGAAATCCTGGGCTGCCTTCCCTCCCAGCGGATGCGTGACTACCTCAGCGGATCCAAGCGCTACCGCCAGAGGAACCCGCTGGGGCTGGAGGCGCTCCGGATGCTCGATATGGCAGGGAGTCCGCTCGCGGAGTTCTGGATGGGCGAGATCATCGACTGGCGGCCCTCACCACTCGGTCGTGAACGGGTGGACCTGGTCGCCCACTGTGGGGATGACGTCCCCTCTTCTCGTACGCGGCATGTCTGGGAGCGTTGGCGTACGGCCAGGCCCGACCGGATCAACCAGTGGGCCGGCTACGTGGGGACAGACAGAGAAGAGTGGCTGACCATCGTCTTCCACAACAGCCGCTGGCGGACAGGACACCCTGATCGCCCATCGGGACGCACCTGTGATCTCGACGGAACGCACGTCACCGACAAGGCGAGCTTCTACCTGGCGATCGGGGAAGCGGTCAACGGGCCGGGTGGTTACTTCGGTTGGAATCTCGACGCGCTGAGCGATTGTCTGTGTGGGCATTTCGGAGCAGAGGTGCCTTTCACGCTGGTCTGGCACCGTTCGCATATCGCTCGGGAATCTGTCGCCTTCTCATTCGAGGGAGCGGGTGCCAACTCGACCTACTTCGATGTCATCCGCACCGTCTTCGAGGAGAAGGGGGTAGATGTCGTGCTGAGGTGATCCTCTGCCGCCCGGATGTTCACCACCCTGCGGGCCGATCCGGGATTGCCGTCTAACGGCGTGATGCCCCGTCCTGATTTGAGGACAGGGCATCAACGGTCGGTTGATTCAACCTAGGGCGTCTCCGAGTTTGCCGAGGGCGTTGCGCTTGTCGTCGAGGGAGACGTGGGCGTAGATGGTCATGGTCACCTCGATGTCGCTGTGACCGACGATGTCGCGGACGACCTGGGGCGGTACGCCGAGGTTGAGCAGCAGGGTCACGCAGGTGTGGCGAAGGTCGTGAAAGCGCATGTCGCCGAGGCCGGCGACCTTGCGGATCGCTCCCCAGCTCCGCCGGAGGTTGTCCGGCTCCATGGCGTATCGGCGAGATCGAAGTAGCCCTGGTGTTCGTCGGCTTGACCCGCGACCACGGCGGCCCGCTCAGCGACAACCTGTGAAGCACCAGGTGAGGGCATCATGACAGTTGCCATGCGTTCAAGATCATCAGGATTCGCCTACATGTTTCATTGTCACGAGGGGGCGAGGCGGAGGATCTGGTCGCGGGCACGGTCGTCCAGGTCGGCCTGGAGCAGGCCGTTGTTGATGGCGGGGACGCAGTTCATCGAGATCGTTACCGCAGCGGCGGGTCCTTGTGGATAGTCGAATATGAGTCGGATGCCGCGTTCGTTGGCGCCTCCGAGTCCTTGGCATGTGTTCTGGCTCGGCACGGCGTCCAGAGAGTTCAGTGTCGCGGCCAGCGCGCGGGCGATGTCCCTGCCATGCCGTTTCCGGTAGGGCGGCCTCACGTACGTGGCGTCCCTGCACACGGTGAGGCGGTCGGGCCGTCCGGGAACCATCAACTCGTCCTGACCCCGGCGGTCGCCGGGGCCTCGGCAGGGGTCTTCCGGCGGTACAAGCTTCCAGATTCCGTCCTTGTAGGCGGTGGTGATGGCGGGCCCGGCGTAGGAGTTGCTGCTGGCCGTGCCGTTGGTGGTCCTCACGCAGTGGTTGACCTCCTCGCCGCTGCCCACCCACATGGCGCGGCCGTCGGGGTAGGCGAACCGGATGAGGTAGTTGGTCATCAGTCCCCCTATCAGCGTGCATGGACGGCCTACGGGGGCGGTGGTCACCGGGAGGTAGGCGAGGTCACGGGCCATCGTCGCCGCCTGATCCGTCAGCGTTCGCGAACCCGCCAGCCGTTCACCACCCGGATACGCGTTGTCCCCGGGGTAGGCGCAGATGAGGGCCTTCACCGGCGATCCGGGGACGAGCGACTCCTCCACACCGTCGATGTCGGCGGCGGCGGGTACCCAGCCGCCAATGTCGTTGCCGCCCCAGCGTTGCGGGCAGGTGGACGGTATGGGCGATGACTCGCCGACCGCTCCCGAGAGCACCACGGCCGCCACGCACACCCCGGCCACCGCGAGGCCGAGACCGATCGAAGTGGAAAGCTTCACAGTTCATAGACGTCGATTCCCGGTCGATCGGTTCGCTTCGCTGGTCCCTGTCCGGGCGCCGGGTGAATGGGATGAGGCGTGGGACTGCCTGTAAAGCATCAACCGAAGTAGAACAGTCAGGGGAACTCTGCAATCCCCGAGCGGGGATCATCGCGACTCACTGCTTCTCGTCTCTGAGGTGACACATTGAAAGAGGTGGCTCTGCAGCAGTACGCCCGGCTGCCGCGTGAGTACCGCGGTCTCAAAGTGCTGGCCGGCACGGTCGACGCGTACGGCCGGACACTGTGGCTGCTGTCCGACAGCCCAGACGCGCTACCGGATGACCTCTCCGGGAACGGAAGGCTCACTGCGCTGCCCCGAAAGCAGCCCTACGATGCGCTGCTTGTCATGGACAAGAACGGCACCGCGAGTGAACTCGTCCTCCATGACGTCCACCTTTTGGTCAGCGAGCTCGACGCCCTGCCCAACGGCCGCTTCCTGCTGACCGGGACCGCGGCTTGGCACCGCCCGCCCGCGTCAGCGGCTGCCAATGCCCAGATCTACGGTCGCGACGGGCGGCCACGCCGTAGCTTCCCGATCGGCCAGGTCGGACACCTCCTTGCCGATCGGCGCCACAATGTATGGACCGGCTACTTCGACCAGGCCATCTACACCGATCCCATCAGCGCGCCCGGCCTTGTCCGCTGGGACACCGGCGGCAACCAGCAGTGGGCGTATCAGCCTCCACCAGGAAAAGAACCCATCGCCGACTGCTACGCGCTCAACGTCACCGATGGCGTCGCATGGGCCTACTACTACCAAGCGTTCTCCCTGCTTGAAATCCATACCGGCGGCCGGCTGACGGTCCGCGACACACCCGTGAAGGGAGCACACGGGCTCGCCGTACATGGCGACCAGGTCACCTTCCTCGCCAGCAGGGGACATCACGACCGCTTACACCGATGTCGCCTGACCGATGACGCCGTCCTCTTGGAGGAGGAGGCGATCCTCACCATGCCGAGTGGCAGGCCACTCGGCCGCTACCGGATCGTCGGCAGGGCACATGCTCTCTACCTGCTCGATCCCTCGTCCCACTCCTGGCATGTGCATCTGACGTGACAGCTACGCATCACCCAAAGCAGGTCGGCCGAAGGGGTGTAAAGCATCAGCCGAAGCCGCACCGTCAAGCATCAACCGAAGTAGGACAGGCGGTCCCGTACAGGTGATTTCATACGGGTAGGTCGCTCCTCATGGTGACGTTGGAGGCGGTCACGCTACATGGGTGATGTGATGCCCTCACTGATGGGGACCGTGGCGAGGGCGTCGGCCAAGTGGGGCAGGGACGAGACGACGACCGAGCCGTTGATGCCGGCCATGTGCTTGCGGCTTTCACGCAAGCCGGCAACGCCGATCGCCTGGGTGCCGATGTCCGCCGCGATCATCATCGCCTGGACGGAGGCGCCGACCACCGTACATTCGGCGGGGTTCATGGCCAGTGCCTTCCTCGCCCGGCGTACGAGGGCGGCTCCCATCGGTCTGCTCGAAGGACGGTGGTGCCGGTACCCGACGACCGGTCCCACCAACTGCCGCAGTTCGTGCCGGTCCAGGTAGGACTCGATGGTGGCGGAGTAGCGGCTGCCCACCACGGCGACGCTTCTGCCGCCGGCCTGGCAGGCCAGCAGAACCTGGCGTACCCCGGGCGCGGGAACGGCCGTCGTGACCGCGGCCGTCTCGGCCGCGCGCAGGATGTCCTCCGCCTCGTCGCCGTGGGCGGCGCTGACCTCATGGGCGTAGGCCACCATCCACAGCGGGTTGGTGGCCATGAGGAAGGCGGCACCGGCCAACAACGTCGAAGGACTTGGGGGTGGGAGGCGCGAGCGGATGTCGTCGGTGATCGCCGACGTATCCATACCGGCGAACAGGTCGCAGATGACGCTGTCGAAAACGAACACCATGGCGCGGGTGCGTTCCAGCACTCGCGCGACATGGGGACGTACTCGCGTGGCAGGCAAGCGGGAACCTCCTGGCCATGATGTCGCAGCCGTCCTGGTGCGGCGCCGTACGAACCGGGTTTTCTTCCTGACGGTGGAAGGTATCAACACGAAGCCGGATGCCTGCCATGCACGTCACGCTTCAGATGGTCGCTACGGCGGCTGTTCCCTGGAGGGAACATGCCACGCGGTGATCACGATCGAGGTGACAGCAACGTCCCCACACACGGACTCACTCCGGCCATCGTTCACCACCCTCTGACCACGGTCTCCGCTACCCGACCGGGGTGATTGGTCCACCTGAGAAGCGGAAGGTCGGCGGTTCGACCCCGTCCCTGACCACCTCAACCGAGCAGCCCGAACGCCCCGAGCAGGCTACGCTCGGGGCGTTCGTGTTTGGCATTGACGACCAACGGACGGCAACGTCAGTTCTTCGTGATGTCAGGCGGGGTGAACTTGAGGTTGGCCAATAGGACCGCCGTCACAGGGCTTGGTCGCACCTTCGGAATCGTGAGCAGTGGGCGCTCTCATGGAGTGCTGGCCTAAGGCGATGCCGCTACGTTGCGAGGGGAGGCTCACATCCGAGGCGGGCGGCGTTCGGTTAGGTTCCGGAGGTTGGCCGGCGTGCCGCGGTGATTGCGGCATGGACGAATGCGGCGAGTTCCGGCGATCGACTGCCCGCTGGCCAGGCGAGCATCAGCGTGATGGTGGGGGCGTCGAGGACCGGTACGCACACCAGACTGCGGGGCAGGTGGTCACGGACGGATTCGGGCAGCAGCGCCACGACGTGGCCCCAGGTGATGAGCTGGGCGAGTTGACCGGTGTCGTGTACCTGCGGGCCGACTGCGTCGGTGGGCTGCGCGCCGCGCCAGACGGGCATCGTCTCACTGGACAGGTCGGCCATGGACAGGTGGTCTCGCCCGGCCAGGCGGTGCTGCCGGGGCAGTACCACGACCGGGTGCTCGACGAGGAGGTCCATGGTGTCGAGCCCGGCGAAGTCTTGCTGCGGGCTGTGCATGAACGCCACGTCGGCGCGGCCGTCGCGTAGCAGGCTCGCCTGTTCTCCGGCGCCGCAGATATGCACATCGACGTGGACGTCAGCGTGTTGGGCGCGATACGTGGCGAGCAGGTCGGGCAGGAGACCGCCATCGCCGGCCGCCTTCATCGCCACGACCAGCCGGGGTTCCGGCTCGCCGGCCCGTCGCGCGGACCGCGCGGCACGCGCCATCGCGGCCAGCGCCGTTCGGCCCTCGCGCAGCAGAGTCTCACCGGCCGGCGTGAGCTGGACCGAGCGGCTGCTGCGTTCCAGCAGCGTGACGCCGAGGCGGCGTTCGATCCGTTGGATCGCGCGAGATAGCGGCGGTTGGGCGATACCGAGGCGCTCGGCCGCCCGGCCGAAGTGAAGCTCTTCGGCCACGGCGATGAAGTAGCGCAGTTCGCGGACCTCCAGTGGATCCATACCGGCAGGGTATCGGTTGGGGCGGAGTTGGTGTTGGCCCGATCGTCGATCGGATTGGTGAGATCGAGCCATGACCGATGAAATCAGCCACCACGGCGAGGTCGCCCTGGTGACAGGGGCGAATAAGGGCATCGGGTTGGAGATCGCCCGGCAGCTCGCGGCGCTCGGGATGACGGTGCTGGTGGGAGCGAGGGATCCGCGCCGACGTGACGAGGCCGTCGCCGCCCTGCGACCGGCCGGCGGCGACGTCTGGCCGGTCGCGCTGGACGTCACCGACGCTCCATCGGTGGGCGCGGCCGCCGTGCACATCGACGACCAGTTCGGCCGCCTCGACGTCCTGATCAACAACGCCGGGATCAGCGGCGGCGCAGATCAGGCCCCCGCCGGCGCTGATGTGGACGCCGTCCGCGCGGTGTTCGACACCAATGTGTTGGGGGTGATCCGGGTAACCGAAGCGATGTTGCCGCTGTTGACCCGCTCACCCGCGGCGCGCATCGTCAACCTCTCCAGCAGCGTCGGATCGCTCGCCCTCATGAGCGACCCGGACGGCCCGCTCGCTCAGGTGCCGGCGTTCCTGGGATACGGGCCGTCGAAGACCACCGTGAACGCGTTGACCGTGCAGTACGCCAAAGCCCTGCGCGACACCAAGATTCTCATCAATGCTGCGGATCCGGGCCGTTGCGACACCGATCTGATAGGGCAAAGCGGTTTCACCTCCGACCGCACCGCTGCGCACGGCGCCGTGATCGCGGTACGGCTTGCCACGCTCGGACCTGACGGACCCACCGGCGGCCTGTTCAACGACCATGGCCAGGTGCCGTGGTGAGCGCTCCAGTGCTGCCGACGTGCCCAGGACCCAGGCTACGACCCCAAGAGGCGATCGCATGACACCGCGCTACCGACGGCCGGACTGGTTTACCGTCCATATGATCAATCCGCTCGTCCGATGGCTGGGGGCGGCCAGCACTCTGCACGTTCCAAGGCGCACCACGGGCGCCCTCCAACGGGTTCCTGTGAACGTCGTCGAACTCGCCGACGCCCGCTACCTGGTATCGGTGCGGGGTCGAACAGAATGGGTGCGCAACCTTCGCGCTGCCGGCCACTGCACCATCAGCCGACGCGGCCACCGAGACCGATACCAGGCCGTGGAACTGGCCGGCGATCGACGCGAAGAGGTCGTCGCCGCCTACCGGTCCCGCTGGGGCACCGGACAGGTGCGCCGCCTCCTCGACCACCTCCCCGACCCCGACGACCACCCCGTCTTCCGCCTGGACCTTCTCGGCCGGGCGACCCGCGGCTGATTGTTGGGGTCGCGCATTGCCAACGCTTATGTGAGAGCCACTCGTCGGTGTGGGTGTAGCCCATGGGCGCGCTTTATTAAGGGAGCGAGGAATGGGCCGGCGGCTCTTGCGATGTCGGAAGGCGCAGGCCGCAGTGCGCTATCTGATGGGCCGAGGGTTCATCGAGATACGCGCCACGACGCACATCGTGCGCAGGGAGTAGCCCGCTCAGCCGCATCGACCGTATAAGAATGATCGCCGACATCTGCCACGACCTTCCGGCCGACTTCAGGCCGGGAAGTGATCGGGAGCGAGAGCGGCGAGCGGTTGAGAGTCCGAGACTCCACCTGCGGGGTCGGATGGTTGGAGCATGGACCGTCATCCTGCCCGTCTCGGGGAGACTCTCTGTGCAGGAGGCCGCAACCCGCCTGACCGGCCCGTGCCGAACGTGACCTCAGCCTTTCAAGGTCGGTACCCCGAGCGCGTGCCCGACGGCCGCCTCGTTGAACGCCCGGATCGCCGCCGTCTCCGCCGCCTTCACCCAAGCCAGGCCGAGGATCGAGGGAGGCAATCCCGTGACGGGGACGAAGCTGACATCCGGGCGCCCGTGGTGAGCCGCCGTGGGGGTGCAGAGCAACATGCCGCCCCGGTTGAGCGCCACCTGGGTCAGTCCCTCCTGGCTGGTGGCCACCGTACCGGCCAGGGGAATGGGACGGCCGGAAGGGGTTGCGGACGGTGCCACACGCTCGCGCCACGTGCGCGGAGCCGGGCCGTCCAGGCCGATCAGGGATACGCCGGCCAACTCCTCCGCGCCGATGCTCGCACGGGCGGCCAACGGGTGGTGCGAGGAGACACCGAGCTGGTATGAGACCCGGTTCAGTCCTTCACCCGTCGCCAGATCGGGCTCGTCCAGCGGGAGCAGCGTGAACGCGATGTCCACCTGCCCGGCCCGCAACTTGCCGAAGGGGTCGGAGAGCGGGATCTCCACCAGCTCCGCCTCGCACCCCGGGTACCAGCGCTCGAAGGCACGCACGCTGCCGGTGACGACATCCGTGGGCGTGGCCAGGAAGCCGATCCTGATCACGCCTGTCACCTCGCGGGCAGCCGCCTTGGCCCGGCTGACCGCGTTCGCGAGGCCGTCGTAGGAGGGGCGCAGGTCGGCCAGGAAGCGTTCGCCCAGGGGCGTGAGGCGCACGCGCCTGCTGGTCCGGTGGAAGAGCCGGCCGCCGAGCCTGGTCTCCAGCGAGCGCATGAGCTGACTCACCCTGCCGGGTGACAGGTAGAGGCGCTCGGCCGTACGCGCGAAGTGCAGCTCTTCGCTGAGCACGACGAAGCACTCCAGCTCCCTGAAGTCCATCCCCACCTCCATCCGATCGCTTAGTCCACCTAAACCAAGCCTTCGACCTTCGCCATTGTTCCCGCTGGTGGCCGGCAGAAAGCTGGCCGGCATGACCATGACTGATGTTTCCGCCGCCCCCCGGGCGCGCTGGCTCGCCGTGTCCTCGGTCGCGGTGGGCACCTTCACCATCGTGACCAGCGAGATGCTGCCCGTTGGCCTACTGACCTCGATCGCCGCCACCCTCGGCGTCTCCGACGGGACGGCCGGGCTGATGATGTCGGCGCCCGGACTGGTCGCCGCCGTCTCCGCGCCCGTGCTGGCGATCACTACCCGACGGCTTGACCGGCGCATCACGCTGCTGGGGCTGATGGCGCTGCTGGCGGTGGCCAACCTGGCGGGCGCGTTCGCGCCGAACTACCCCGTCATGCTGGCCGCCCGGGTGCTGACCGGGGTGAGCATCGGCGGGTTCTGGGCCTTCGCGGCCGGACTCGGCCTGCGGCTGGTGCCCGAAGAGTCCGTCGGGCGGGCCACGTCAATCATCTTGGCCGGGGTGTCGGTGGCGTCGGTACTGGGGGTGCCCGTGGCGACGTTCATCTCGTCGTTCGCGGGGTGGCGGACCGCGTTCATCGCCATGGGGGTGCTGGCCCTGGCCCTACTCGCGCTGCTGGCCACCATCCTGCCGCCCCTGCCCGGCGAACCCCGAGCCCGCGCGTCCGAGCCGTTGCCCCGCGCGGAGGCCCCGGCCCGCGCGTCGGAGGGACGGCTCACGTGGCTCTCCGGCCCGCTCAGGGTCGTCCTCGTCCTGACCGTCCTGATCGTGTCCGGCCACTTCACTGCCTACACCTACGTCCGGCCGTTCCTGGAGCAGGTCTCGCACGCCGGCCCCGCCCTCGTCAGCACCGCCCTCCTCCTGTACGGCGCCGCGGGCGTGGCCGGCAACTTCGTGGCAGGCGCATGGGCGGCCAGGAACCCCAAGCCGGTCCTGGTCACGCTGGCCGTGCTGATGGCACTCTCCATGGCGGCGCTGCCCCTGATCGGCCTACCCCTGATCGTGCTCGTGGTGTGGGGTCTGGGCTACGGCGGCGTGGGGGTGACCCTGCAGCTCTGGATCATGCGGTCGGGCGGCGGCGAAATGGGCACGGCGCTTTTCGTCGGTGCCTTCAACGTCTCCATCGCGCTCGGCTCGTTCGCCGGCGGCCGGATCGTGGACAGCGTGTCGATCTCCGCGGTGATGTGGGTGGGAGCGGTGCTCGCCGTGGTCAGCGCGGCCGTCGCCGGCGGCTCGGGCAGGAGTAGGACGACCGGTTCATGAAAGGATCGCGCCTGATCGGAGTGCCGCAGCGGGAGGAGGGCAGGTCGCGGCGGTCGTACACCTCCAGCGAGCGGTCGAAGTAGCCGCTCTCGCCGTTGACGTTCACGTACTGATCAAGAAATGCGGGCGTGACCTGAGCACGGGTATTCGATAGCTGGGAGGCGATCGAATCTATTGGGCCTGTTGGGGACCGATACTAGGCTCTAGATCATGAAGCGTCTGGTTGTCGCGGTGCTGGTGGTCGGCGGCCTTGCCGGTGCTGTCGCCGCCGTAGGCGTCCTGGGGGTCGGCAGTTTCGTGGTGGATCGCCTGGGCTTGTTGTTGATGCCCCGCTCGCCGTTTCCCCGTTGTACCGACGATGACAAGCGGCTTGCTTCGGCTCTCGTAGTGCTCAGCATCCTCGATGCCCGTCCGGTCGAGGCGAAGCCGGACGGGAAACGTCTCGGGGGGTGCAATGACGATGACCGGCTCGCGTATGCCGAGCAGTCCTACCGGCTTTCGGTATCGCGTGCCGATGTGCCGTCCTTCTACCGCGAGGCTGCGATCAAGGACGGCTGGAAGTCGGCGCCGGTGCCGAAGCAGGAGGAGAGTGCAACGCAGGTCTGCCTCACTAAGGTGATCAACAGCCGGAATGTCTATCTGTCGGTGGGGTACTCCGACAGGCCGGAAGAGAAGGACAGCGATGACTACTTCTTGCAGGTCAGTTCTGGCCCCAGCGGGAGCAACCTGTGCTGATGCCTGGGAGGAGTGTTCGGCCGGTCTCGGTTCTGGAACGTGAGAGCTGACGACAACGGTGACGACAACGTCGGTCACCACAAGCACACGGCGGCAGCCGTACACCACAATCTGACCTCGCGTCGGTTGAACTGAGCGGCGCGGTTGGTCCGCCTGAGACCCGCACCCCCCGGTGTTGCCGCTCCATGAGGGTGTTCCATCGGCCTTGAGGACGGGGTAGTCGATGCGCGTGCTGTCGCACCGGGCGACGAAGGGGAGGTTGCCCCTTCTGGTCGGGGCTCCTTGTTCGGTGGAAACGTGGGCACCCGGTGGGTGGTGTCCAACTCCGCCGTCCCCTGGACCGTGGTCTGGGCGGGGTCCTTGACGGTGATCTTCGGTTCCCAGACGGGTTCATCGGGTAGCGTGATCGACTCGTGCCAAAGGGGGAGGCCCACCTCCACCACGAGTCCGTGGCAGATCAGGACTTCCAGGTCGTGTCAGAAGTGCAGCCGAGGTCGCCAACGACGAGGTTTTGAATCGTGCATTCGGTCGTGGAAAGGCCCGATCAGTTCTTTGACATTCTGCAGTGTCATTCCGCAGCGCAACGGGCCGAGCCGACCGCTGTCAGCGAACCGCACAACCAAATCAAGCACTTGAGTCACCAGGTCAAAGAAGCAGATGTCCCGGGTGCGCAGCCACAGAAAAGCTTGTTCGGTGAGTAAGCAGGGATCTAGGCTCCCGACCATGAAGCGCTCGACGATTGCGGTGCTTGTCGTCTGTGTGGGGGGCGCTGCTGCTTTGGTGGCTCTTGTCGCTTTCCTGATGCGTCCCGATGGGTGTACCGCTGAGGATGACCGGCTCGCCGCTTCCTTGGCCACGCTCAGCATTCTCGATGCTCATCCGGCGACCGCGACGCCCCAGGGGGGACGCAGGTCCGGTTGCTACGGTGATGGCCGGCTGGTGAACGTCTTGCAGTCCTATCGCTCTTCAGGCCCGGTAGCCGATGTGCTGTCCTTCTATCGAGACGCCGCGATCATGGATGGCTGGAAACCCCCTCCGGGGGAGGGGCGTGAAGGGGTGAGCTGCTTCGTCAAGTCCGTTGGTGGTAGGGATGTTGGCTTCTCCGTGTGGGTCGTGAAGGAGGAGGGCGAGGAGTACGACGTAGACGTGACCTCTTCCATGACCGGCGGCGGGGGCTGGTGCTGACGTCGAGAATTCTCGGAACGCTTCAAGTCTCGACCGCCGGCTACGGGATGTAGGGCGGAGAAGTGGAGCTTGGCTGGTTCAACGCTCACCTATGGCCCGTTCCTTTTACCTCTATCAGCGACGGCAGACGGGACGATCTCCGTGTCGCGCTTGTCGTGAACACCTGTGCCGGGCCGTACGAAAAGGGCATCGGGAAGGCCGGCGTCCTGCGATGAGATCGTGATGAGGCGCGAGCGATGAGGGTGATGTCTAGCCCAGATAATGCTGCAATGGTATTTCGCGGGCTATATATCCTGATTGTTTCGCTTGTGGTGGTAGGGGCTTCCGCCTGCTCGGTCATACCTCAGCCGCTGATTTCCAAGATGACCGGAAGAGAGTCCTACCACGAACCGAGCGAAGCGATGATGCCTACGCTCAGGATGGGTGACGTGGTCACCGGCCGGGTGACCGACGGGACGTACGTGCCCAAGGCGGGTGACGTCATCGCCTTTTCGCCCCCGGAGTCGTGGGGCGGTAGCGGTGGCTACATGATCAAGCGAGTCATCGGCGTTCCAGGGAGCACGGTCGGTTGCTGCGACCTGCGGCATCGGATGGTCGTTGACGGCAAGCCGGTGGATGAACCGTATGTGACCAACGAGCGGGCTTCGAATCTGACCTTCGGGCCGATGGTCATCCCGGAGGGACGTATCTGGGTCCAAGGCGACAATCGCGATATCTCTCTTGACTCGCGTGGCCACCAGCGCGCGGGGGCCGACGGCACCGTCCCCGTGTCCAACGTCATCGGAGTCATCGATGTCAGCACCGCGAGGTAGAACCCGCTCATGAAGCGTTCGACGATCGCGGTGCTCATGGCTGCTGGTGTGGACCGGTGCCCTGATTGCTCCTGTCGCTTTCACTGTGCTGACCTAAGAGTTCTACGTGGGATGTATCAGTATTTCCTGACATAGTTGCCCCTGTGTTCCGCGTACTTCTCGCCTTTGCCGCGATGACAGCTCTCCTTTTCGGCGCCTCGGCTGCCGAGGCGGACCGGTTCCCGAAAATCCTCGCGGCCCCGGTCGGCCCTTGGCCGGAAGGCGGACAGTTCTCCGTTCTTCTGTGCGCCAAGAACGACAGTGTGGACGCTTGTGGAGACAAGGAAGCGACTCCGGTGCAGAGACGCGCGATCGAGCAGAGCCTACGGCAGATGCCGCAGATCACGGACCTCCGCTATAAGAGCGGGCAAGAGATGTTGGAGGCTCTTCCCGGTCTGGCGGGAGTCATGGAAGAAAATGATATGCCAGGGAGCTTCTCCGGAAGACTGCATCGGTGGAGTGACGCACCTGCCCTCAATTCGGCGATCAAGGCGCTGCCCGGTATCTTCATCGCCAATATCATACCCACCCTCTTCTGGGAGGGTAAGGCTGATATGACCGTCCTCCTGTGTGACGACAGCAGAAGGCCGGGGTTTTGCGAGGGGCGAGGTAGGGCGACGGCTGGCGAGAGAGAGGCGATCGAGGCTCTTCTGAAGAGGATGAAAGGCGTCAAGCGCATCTATTTCGCGGGTCAGGCGCATAACATGTGGATGTCCAAGCAGTTCGACACCCTGTTGTCGCACGTGATAGACCCTGATCCCCAGGGCAAGGACGACGATACCAAGCCGTTGGATAAGTACTACGAGAACTACTACGTCAAACTTGACGATCCGGCGCTCGTCCCATCGATCGTGGACAAGGTAAACAACCTGCCCGGAGTGGCGGGAGGGGGTACGGTATCTGTTTTTGACGGTTTAGGCATCTGACCCGCCTGGTCGAGAAGTCGGTTCGGGCAGCTTGGGGGAAAGTCACGGTGATCGTCTAGTGTCCTGCGCCAGAAGTTCGCCGGCTAAATCAGTGGCATTGGCTTCGGAATCGCGGAGATGAATGCCGCGGACTCCTCCGATGCAGGTTCAGAGAATCATCTCTTTTCTCCCGCGATCACCGCTGTACTGATCAGTCGGTGGGCGGAACGTCGTCCGGACGCGAGGGTTCTGCCTGCGGGTCGATGTACGTCCCTCTTCCGACCACGGTCCTGATCAGGCCTCGCCCGCGTAGTTTCCGCATCGCGCGCCGCACCGTCAGGTACGCCACCCCGTATTCGGGAGAAAGATCATGCTCTGCCGGGAGTCGCTGACCCGGCCGGAGGTCGCCGGCATCGATCAACGCCTGGATGTGATTGGCCAGCCGGACATACACGTATTCCGGGCTGTCCTCTTCTGGACCGAACGGCGAGACACGCATTGGCGAAACGGGAAATCCCGGCAGGGAGAGTGCCGCGGCGGCTCGCCGGTCCGCACTGACAGGCACTGAGAATCAGAGAACGGTTTAGCATCGGGTGGATGGAGCTGTGGGAGCGTTCCGCGACGCTGGATCTCCTCGGAGATCTTCTGCGTGAGAGCGCCCGCGGCGGTCGCGTGGCGGTGGTGGCCGGCGAGGCGGGCATCGGCAAGTCCGCGCTCGTGACCGAGTTCGCCCGGCGATGTGGGTCGGCGGCATGGGTGCTCTGGGGCGGCTGTGACCGGTTGATCACCCCGCGGGCGCTGGGCCCCCTGCACGACATCGGCCGCCAGACCGGAAACATCCTGGCCGATCGGCTGAACGCCGGCGCTGCGCAGGAGGAGATCTTCGCGGCCTTCCTGGACGAGCTTTCCGGCCCGCCGCAGCGGCCGCGCCCGGTCGTCGTGGTGGAGGACGCACACTGGGCCGATGAGGCCACACTCGACTGGCTGGTCTGGTCGGGCCGAAGGATCGGCCGGATGTCGGCCCTGTTCGTGGTGACCTACCGTGACGACGAGGTGGGCGCCGAGCACCCACTGCGGGGTGCCCTGGCGGCCCTGCCCAGCGCCATCGTGCGACGCGTGTCGCTGCCGCCGCTGTCTCCGGCGTGTGTGACGGAGCAGGCGCACCGGGCCGGGCGGGATCCGGAGCTGGTCTACCGGTTGACCGGCGGCAATCCGTTGCTGGTGACCGAGTTGTTCAAGGCCGACGGCCGGGCGGTGCCGGCCACCGTGCAGGATCTCGTCCTGGACCGGATGCGGACACTATCGCGGCCCGCCCGGGAGCTGGCCCAACTGGTGGCGGTGATCCCGACTCGCGCCGACGCCGCCGTCGTGGCGGGAGCGGCGGACCTGGTCGACCTGTGTGTCGACGCCGGGGTGCTGGTGTCGTCCGGTGACGGCGTGTCGTTCCGTCACGAGTTGCTGCGCGGGGCGGTGGAGGACGCGATGTCGCCCGCGCGACGCGCCGTCCTGCACCGACGGGTGCTGGGCGTGCTGGCGGGGGCCGCCGGGGTCGACCCGGGCCGCCTGGTCCACCATGCGCTGCACGCGGGGGACGAGGCCGCGGTCCTGCGGTACGGGCAGGTGGCGGGGGCCGGCGCGGCCCAGCAGGGCGCGCATCGGGAGGCGACGGCACATTACCGGGTCGCGGCCGTACACGCCGACCTGCTGCCGGCCCCGCAGCGGGCCGAGCTGCTGGAGGCGTACGCGTTCCAGGCGTACCTGGCCGGGCTGGCCGAGGAGGGACTGCGGGCCCGGCGGGCGGCGCTGGCCGTACGGGAGGATCTGCGGCAACCTGAACAGGTCGGGGAGAACCTGCGCTGGATCTCCCGGCTGGCGTGGTGGGCGGGGGACGCGGGGAAGGCCCGGGAGGCGGCCGCCCGAGCGGTGACGGTCCTCGAGGCCGGGCCGCCGGGCCGACAGCTGGCCATGGCCTACAGCAACCGGTCGCAGCTGCACATGCTGGCGGGCGAGCGGGAGATCGCGGTCACGTGGGGGGAGCGGGCGCGGATCCTGGCCGACCGGCTGGGGGATGTGGAGACCTCCGTTCACGCCGCGATCAACGTGAGCAGCGCCCGGCTGATGGACGGTGACGACGGCGCGGCCGCGGCGCTGCGGGAGGCGCACGAGCGGGCCTCATCCCTCGGGCTGGCCGATCACGCCGCCCGGGCGCTGGTCAACCTGGCCACCTCGCTGGTCGAGCTGGCCGAGTACGAAGCCGCCGTCCCGGCGGTCGAGCGGGCGCTGGCCTACGCCACTCGACAGGACCTCGACGGCTACGTCCAGTACCTGCTCGGGGTGCGGGCGGGGGTGCGGCTGGTCCGCTGTGACTGGACCGGCGCGCTGGCCGACGCGGACGCGGCGCTGGAGCGGCCGGTCCGGGCCGGGGTCGCCGTGGTTCCCGCGCTGGTGGCGCGGGGCCGGATCCAGGCGGCTCGCGGCGAGCCCGAGGCGCTGGCCACGCTGGACGAGGCCGCCCGCCAGGCCGAACGCACCGGTGAGGTGCAGCGGGTCTGCCCGGTGACGGCGGCCCGCTCGGAGTTCTTCCTGTGGTGCGGCGATGCCGAGCGTGCCGCAGGGGAGGCTCGGCGCGGCCTGGACCTGGCCATGACGGTGAGCCACCCGGTTTACGTCGGAGAGCTGGCCTACCGGTTATGGCGGGCCGGCGGGACCGGGATCCCGGGCGCGGTGGCGCGGCCGTACCAGCTGATGATCGACGGCGACTGGGCGGGCGCGGCCGCGGAGTGGGCCCGGCACGGTGCCGGATACGCGCGCGTCGAGGCGCTGGCGGGCGGTGACCAGGACGCGGCGGCCGAGGCGTTGCGGGTCCTGGACGAGCTGGGGGCCACGCGGGCGGCGGAGAGGTTACGGGCCGAGCTGAGAAGGCGCGGATTCACCCGGGTGCCGCGCGGTCCCCGCCGGGCGACGGCCGCCAACGCCGCCGGCCTGACGCCGCGCCAGGTGGAGGTGCTGGCACTACTGGCCGAAGGGCTGTCCAACGCCGAGATGGCCGGGCGCCTGTCGTTGTCGGTCAAGACCGTCGACCACCACATCTCCGCGGTGCTGGGCAAGCTCGGGGTGGCCAGCCGGGGCCAGGCGGTCGCTGCGGCGCACCGGCTGAACCTGCTCCGGGATCCCGCAAATTAGGGAGATCTCCCCAATCGCGGACCGTCGCGGAGGTCCTACCGTTCTGCGCGGAGGCGCCGCCGAAGGGGGAGACCATGACCTATCTCAGCACGCCCGCCGAATCACCGCTCTACCAGGCCGAGCGGGCCGCCCTGGGATACGTGCCCAACTACCTCAGGGTGCTGGCGCTGCGGCCTGAGGTCTACGACGCCTGGCGGCAGCTGGGGGAGGCGGTCAAGGCCGGCATGGACCCGCGTCGCTACGAGCTGGTCACCCTGACCGCCGCCCGCCGTCTCGGTTCCACGTACTGCGGTCTCGCTCACGCGGCCGTGCTGCGTGAGCGGTTCTACGACGACGCGGCGCTGCGCGCGATCGTGGCCGACCACCACGACGCGGGGCTGGCTCCGGTGGACGTGGCGGTCATGGACTTCGCCGAACGCGTTGCCGCCGATCCTGTCACGGTGACCGAGGCGGACACCGACATCCTGCGCGGGCACGGGCTGGCCGATGTCGACATCTTCCAGATCGTGCTCGCCGTCTGCCTACGCCGCTTCTTCAGCGGCGTCCTATCCGCGGTCGGTGCCGTCCCGGATCCGGTCTTCGACGGGCTGCACCCCGGCATCCGGGCGGCCCTCGGGACAACCGGCGTCGAGGCCGTCTCCGGCTAGGCCCGTTTTCCGCACCGTTGCAGGTCGGCAGCTATATCTGAGCCAGTGCAGCGGGTAATCACCCCAGCTCGATCGGGGTCACGTGCGGAATGCGAGGCCAAGGGCCGGGTGACGGCGGTTCGCCGGTGCCGCGTCGTTCAGAAAGTCCACGTGCTCCATCGACGAAAGACAAGGAGAGATCCATGGCCGGAAAAGCTGTCGTCAGTTTGACCACCGGGCTTGAGGACCCTGAGCGGGTCACGGTGGCGTTCCTGGTCGCGGTCGGCGCGGCCGAGCAGGGCCGTCCCACGCTCATGTTCCTCACCAAGGAAGCGGCCCGGCTGGCGCTGGACGGCGTCGCCACCGCCGTCGCGTGTGACGGCTGCCCTCCGCTGACCGACCTCGTGGTCCGGTACGCCAAGGCAGGCGGACACTACCTGGTCTGCCCGATCTGCTTCGAGGCCCGTGCGCTCGACAAACAGCGACTCATCGAGGGCGCGGAGCTGGGCGGCACCGTCCCCATGTGGCAGTGGATCGGCGACGAGGGCGCGACCACCTTCAGTTACTGATGTCCCGGTGAACACAGCCATCGAGGTGCCGCGTCGGCGAGCGGGTTGAGCAGGGCGATGTGCACTCGGGTACCCCAGGAACAGGCAGAATCAGATGATCTGATTTTAACGATCTGCTGATCGCCGCGACGGCCGCGACCACCGCGAGAACCGTGATCACGATGAACTCGTCCGCCATGTTCGACGATCTACCCGGTGTGCGGGCACAGGTCGTTCCCCGCTGAGCATTGACGGCAACGTCCGTCACCGCGGCCACACGTGGGGCACCGTCGGCATTCCGTTACTTCCAGGTTGCGGCCCGGGAGCCGGGCGGCTGGAGCTTGCGGCGCAGGTCACCGGCCTGAGGGTGGCCGAGATCGAGGAAGATCTTGTACGCCTCCAGCCAGCGCTCGCGGGCCGTCTGCGAGTCCCCGGTGGCCTCGCTCGCGTCACCGAGGTGCCCGAGCAACTGGGCCCGTAATTCGGGGCTTTCCATCGTGCCGGCCAGCCGGAGGCCACGCCCGTAGTGCCGGATCGCGGTCTCCGGGTCGCCCAGCCGCTGGTAGAGCAGGCCCAGCGTGTCCAGGGTGACCACCTCGTTGGCCTGGTTACCCGCCCGTTGCTGTAGCTCCAGCGCTCGCAGCTGGAACTGCAGCGCCTGTTGGTAGGCGCCGAGCTCGGAGTGGTACCAGCCCACCGCGAGGCTGGCCTTGCCCGCCCAGAGCGGGTCGTCGAACTCGGTGAAGAGCGACAACGCCTGCTCGGCCTGGTCGAGCGCACGCTCGCTGTCGCCTTGCAGCCAGTACACGTAGGACAGCACGAAGCGGTTCTCCGCCTCGCCCGCCCGGTCTCCGGCGGTGAGGCTCAGCTCGAGCGCCTGCCGCATATGGGCGTGCGCGTCGTCGAACCGGTCGAGCCGGCCGTTCACCGCGCTCAGGAAGCGGTGCGCGTGCGCCGCCGCCGGGCGGTCGGTCATGGCGGTCGCCGCGCGCAGTGCCACCGCCCACGCCGCTCCTTCGTCGTGCCATCGCCGCTGGTCGTTCAGGAATGTGTCCAGCGCCCAGCTCAGCTGCCACGCGTGCCGGTGCATGCCCTCCTCCTCGGCCTGCCGCAGCGCGGTCAGCAGCACTGCGTGCTCGGTCTTCAGCCAGGCCAGGGCGGCCGGGAGGTTGAACACGCGTTTCGGCTCGGCCCCGTCCACGGGCGTGCCGAGGGTCATCGGGATGGGCGCGCGCACCGGATTCAGCACCAGCTCCGCGTGGTACGCGGTGTGCGTGTAGTGGTCGAGCAGCCGGGTCAGCGCCGCCTGCCGCACGGCCTCGGACTCCTCGGCCCGGGCGCGCTCGCCGGCGTAGGCGTGCAGCAGGTCGTGCATCCGGTAGCGGCCGGGCGCATGCTCGGTGAGCAGGCTGGCGTGGGTCAGTTCGGCCAGCGTCCGCCGGACATCGGGCAGCGCCCGGCCGGCCAGCGCGGCCGCGGCGGCCACCGAGATGTCGGCACCCGCGGCGAGCCCGAGCAGCCGGAACAGCCGTGCAGCGTCCTGGCTCAGCGCGTCGTAGGACCAGGAGAACACGACGTCGATCTCGAGGGCCGCGAGCCGGCCCCCTGGGTGGCGCAGCTCCGCGGCGATCGCCTCGGGCTGGAAACCGGTCAGCCGCGCCCGCGCACCGACCAGCGCCAACGCCAACGGGAGCCGTCCGCACGCGGCCGCGATCGCGGCCACGGCGTAACCGTCCGCGACCTCAGGCCCCGGGCGCCGACCGGTGTCCGCCGCGGCCCGGGAACGGTGCGGCCCGGTCTCGGCTGCGGGTGATCGGGGGTTCGAGTCGGTCTTCTGCGGGGCACCGATGCCGAGCCGGTGGCTGAGCAGCTCGACCGCCTCCTCGATGTCCGGGATGTCCAGCGTCAGCGCGGCGGCACCGGTCTCGGCGATCAGGGCGGTGAGCTGCCGGCGGCTGGTGACGACCGCGCGGGCGGCCGGGCCGGCCGGCAGCAGCGGCCGGACCTGGTCGGCGTCGCGGGCGTTGTCGAGCACGACCAGCAGGTGGCGGTCGGCGGACCGGCTGCGGTAGAGCGCCACCTGCGCCGCGAAGCCGGGCGGGACGCGGTCGGGCGGCACCCCGAGGGCGTCCAGAAATCCACGGACCACCTCGGCCGGGTCGACCGTGGTGTGCTGGGAAAAGCCGCGCAGGTCCACGTACAGCAGGCCGTCCGGGAAGCTCGGCGCGGCCAGGTGAGACCAGTGCACGGCGAGTGAGGTCTTGCCCACTCCGGCGGGCCCCGAGATGGTGACCACCGCGGCCGTGGCCGCGTCGAGCGCGCGCAGCGCCTCGGCGCGACCGGTGAATCCGTCGACGTCGGCGGGTAACTGCGCGGGCACCGGTGGGTGTCCGGCGTCCGGCTGCGCGGCGAGCTGGAAGGCGGCCCGGTCCGCCGGGGACAGCTTCAGCGTGTCGGCGAGCACCCGGACGGTGCTGGACCGGGGCACCGTGACGCGGCCGGACTCGATCTCGCGGATCTGTCGCTCGCTGATGCCGGACAGGGCGGCCAGCTCCTCCTGCGTGAGCAGTGCCCGAATCCGGAAGTCACGCAGCACGCTGCCGAACATCGATCCCCTTCCCGCCGGTCCACGGTATTTGATCACGTTCGTGGCGTTCGCAGCCTAACCGCCGGTTAACCGCCGGTCGAGCGCCTGCCGCCGGACCGCCGCGGTTGGTTCGCTGGAGGGACCTCACCGGGTCCTACCACTGGAGGAAAGTTGACGTTCCGCACGCGAAGACGGCGCTCGCCGCGGGGGCAGCGCTGACCATCGCATGACGGGCTTGGTCGTCGCGATCGGCATGGCGATCGGCATGGCGGTCGGCCGGCGGCGAGGCGTGCGGGGTGACCGTCCGATACGGCCCCCGGCGCGGCGACGTGGGCTACGGCAGGACGACATGTCACGAGAACGTCGTGATCGACAACCCCAACGAGGCGGCTCCAGGTCCATCGGGCCGGGCGGTCGCCCCTGACAGCCGGGCACTACGGCCAGTACGAGCGCACGGTGAGTTGCTGATCGCAAACGTCCGGTGATCGGCCGGAGCGGGTGGTCCGGCCCGCTCCGGCCGCCGGGTTCCGCGGACGGGTTCGCCAAGCCCGGCCGCCTTGATGTCGCGGAACGGCGCCGGGCTCTCTCCCCGGAGTTCCGACCTTCCGCTGCCTTACTTCCGGACCGGGCCGGGGTTCGTTTCCGCCATCCCTCTCCTTGGCCCTACAGCCTTACGGGAAGCCATGAGCACTATTCGCATGAGAGCAATCACGTTTCTGACGGTGTCGGTTCTGTTGCTGTGCGCGTCGATGACGGTCTCGGCACAGAGTGCCGGCGCGCACGCCACCACCACGGTGACGACGCAGACCGGCTGCGATCACATCCGTGATCGATTCCCGTCACTCGCCCGTCAGGGCAAGAGGAAGGTGCTGTGTGTCGCGCCGGTGGCGCAACGGCCCGGCAGATCGGTCCTGAGTTCGACGAGCGTCGCCGACGACCCACCACCCCTGCCCGGCTGGTGCATCGACCCCCCTGACGATCAGTCGAAGAGCGCGTGGAAGACCAGGCGATTCGCCGCCTGCCTGATCAACTACGCGACCGTCAGCGTCTACGACACCACCACAGGGCTTCTGCTCGGTCGCACCACCGTGAACTACATCCATTTCATCGGCATGTTCTACGACAGCCTGGAACTCACCGATGTCTTCGCGATCGTCCGCTTCTTCTCCGAGGGGGAACTGCTCCCGGATGACGCGATCAGCTTCCGCCTGGTGGCCAGTTGTTCCGTCGGCTGTACGGCGGGCGACTTCGGCCCTGCGATCACGCTGCCCGACAGTTCCACCCAGTCTCTGACCCCGCCCGTACCCCATCTGGTGAACGTGCCCCAAGGCGGTGAACGCACCGTTCACACCACCTATGAGCTGCAGCTGACGCATCCGGGTGGGGACACGGAAGTGATCAACTATTTCCCGCCCACCCAGGGCCCCTACCCCTCACCGGACATTCGCTGCGACAGGATCCTCAGCGGTGCCGGCTGCGTCATACCGAGTTTCGCCCCCACGCTCAACGGACTGGCCGACTATCCGGCGGTCAGCGCTCACATCAGGACGGCGCAGGCCGGTGGACTTCCCGGAGCCCCCGGCACCACGCCCCTTCACCGGCTGGCCGACGCGGCCAAGGCCAAGAAGAACCGGGACCTGGCATGCCCCGACTCGCTGCCCCGTCCCCCAGGGCAGACATGCGACGAATACCCCATGGCACGCACCTGGGAGGGCGCCTGGACGAGCGGCGGCGCCTTCAGCCGGGCCATGGTCCCCGAGGCGGAGAACGAGGGCGCGGGAGGGAAGTTCGGAGCACTCGTCCGCTACCAGCGACTGCTGGACCGGGACGCCTTCTGGGTCGATCCCAACTGAGTCGCCGGGACGTCCCCTTCACGCCCCCCGGCCGGGCCGTAGATCCACCTATGAAAGGACAGCCATGACGAGCACGAACGCGACGACCTCGAAGCGGTTCAGGAGGGCTCTTCTTGCCGTGGTCATCGGAGCGGCGTTCACGGTCGCCGGTCCGATCTCCGCCGCGAGCGCCACCCCATCCGAGTGCGATCAGTCCGGGATTCCCGACTACTACCAGGTGGTCGGCGGTGCCGACGTCTATGTGGCAGGCGGACGCTTCCTTCAACTGTGGAACGGCGGCGCCTTCAACTACAGCTACGCCCGGCTCTCACCTCGCCAATCGGGGGAACAGGTCTGGATCGACCGTAGCCTGCAGGGGATGCCCAGCAGCCTGCCCATGTACCCCACCACCGAGCAGGTGAACGCGAACGGTGGCTGGAAGCAATGCGGTCCGTTCTCCAGTTCCGAAAGCAGCCTTGTCATGAACTGGAACACCAGCCAGCAGCGGCACTACGCGGTCCGGGCATGCGCGCGCATCGCGCTCGGCAGCATATGCGGCAACTGGTACATCGACCGGTCCTGACCGGCCGCCACGGCGCCGGGCCGGTGACTCGCACGTCACCACCGGTCGACCACCCCGCCCACGGCACAGCCCTGCTGAGGGCTGTGCCGTGGGCGGGCGTCCGGCTTCTTCCACCGCCTGGGCCGGATATCACCTTGACGCCCCGGTCAGTTCCCTGGAGGCCTGCCCTACCCCGGCACGGCCCAGACGGCTGGGCCACCAAGCCCGCGTGTCCAGATCCCGTACCAGCGCCGGGACCAGCAGAGACCGCACCACCAGGGTGTCGAGCAGGACGCCGAAGGCGACGATGAAGGCTGTCTGGACGAGGAAGGCCAGGGGGATCACCACCAGTGCGGCGAAGGTGGCGGCGAGCACGACGCCCGCCGAGGTGATCACCCCGCCGGTGGTGACCAGCCCGCGCAGCACACCCTCTCGCGCCCCGCGGTGCGCGGTTTCCTCGCGCACCCTGGACATGAGGAAGATGTTGTAGTCCACCCCCAGCGCGACCAGGAAGACGAAGCCGTACAGCGGTACGGACGCGTCACTGCCGGTGAATCCGAACACATGCGTGAAGACCAGCGCGGAGACGCCGAGGGTGGCCAGGAAGTTCAGCGCCACGGTGACCACCAGGAGTACGGGCGTCACCAGCGAGCGCAGCAGGACGATCAGGATGAGCAGGATGATCGTCAGGACGACCGGGACGATGAGCAGCGTGTCGTTCTTCGCGGTCTCCGTCGTGTCGTATCGCTGGGCGCTGTACCCGCCGATCATGACACCGTTCTCGGCGGTGAGCGCGGCACGCAGGCGCTTGACCGTGTCCTGGGCGGCGTCGCCGTCCGGCGCGTCGTTCAACGTCGCCTCCACCAGCACGAGTCCATCGACGATCTTGGGGGTGTCGCCCGGTCGTCCGCTCCGGGTCACCGCCGCGGTGTCGGACACGCCCTCGACGCCGCGGGCCGTCTTCTCCACGGCCGTGGCACGCCCGGCGGGGACGACGATGACCGCGGGCTGCCCCGAGCCTCCGGGGAAGTGCTCACTCAGTGTCGTCTGTGCCGCCACCGACGGCGCGTCGTTCACGAAGGTCTCGTCCAGCGGCACACCTCTGGCGTTCAGTTGCGGCGCGAAGAGGGCGAGGCCGATGAGAGGCAGGATGGTGGCGATCCAGAGGCGGCGCGGATGGCGGTCGACCAGGGTGGCCACCCGGCCCCAGATCCCGCGGGCCTCGGCGCCTGCCGGACGCGGCTTCGCCGGCCACAGGGCGGCGCGACCCAGCAGGACGAGGGCCGCGGGCAGGAAGGTGAGCGCGCTGAGGGCGGCGCACACGATGCCGATGGCGCCCACCGGGCCGAGTGCGCGGTTGTTGGTCAGGTTGCTGAGCAGCAGCGCGAGCAGAGCCAGGGCCACCGTGGCGGCACTGGCGACGATCGGCTCGAACGAGCGCCGCAGCGCGACGCGGCCTGCGGCGAAGCGGTCGCCGGTCGTGGCCAGTTCCTCCTGGAAGCGGGCGGTCAGCAGCAACGCGTAGTCGGTGGCCGCGCCGATGACCAGGATGAACAGGATGCCCTGCACCTGGCCGTCGACCCGGACGATGCCGCGGTCGGCCAGGAGGTAGACCACGGCGCATGCCAGGCCCAGTGCGAAGACCGCGCCGGTGATGATGACGAGCGGCAACAGCAGGCTTCGGTACACCGCCAGCAGAATGATCAACACAGTGATCAGCGCCACCCCGAGAAGCAGGCCGTCGATCCCGGCGAAAGCGCCGGACAGGTCGGCCCGGGTGGCCGCCGGTCCCGCGAGCTGAGCCCGAAGGCCGTCGACCGCCACCGCCGAGCCGATCCGGTCCAGGGTCTCCCCGAGCGAGCCCTCGAGGTCGGGGCTGAGCTGGACCACGCCCCGCAGGGCCTGGCCGTCGTCCGATCCGATGGCGGGCGTGGGCGTCCCGACGACGCCCGCCGTGCCGCGCAGCGAGGCGAGCGTCCGGGTCGCCGCGGCGCTCTGCTCGGGAGCGATGTCTTTCCCGTCCGCGGTCCACACCACGATGAGTGGCTGCGTCTCACCCTGGCGGAACCTCTCCTGCACTTCCAGTACGCGCGTCGACTCCGCACTCTGTGGCAGGAACGCGGCCTGGTCGTTGGTGGACACCTCGGTGAGCTTGCCGGCGAACGGCCCCAGCCCTCCGCCGACGGCCAGCCAGACCAGCACCAGCAGTGCCGGAACAAGCCAGCGGATCGGTTGCCGCGCCATGAGATCACCTTTCCGTGATGCCATGTAACTCTAGCATTGAGATACTTGACTGTTGAGTTAATGTAACATGACGGCATGAACGGCGATAGCGAGGTAGGCATCGACCTGCAGTCCTTCGCGGTACGACTGCGCCGGATGACCGCCGAGTTCAACCGCATCGCCCATGAGTTCGCCCACGAGCAGGGGCTGCACACCACAGATGTCCAGGCCCTCATGAAGATCTTTGACGCTCCGTCGCCGATCACTCCAGGTCGGCTGCGGGAGGAGTTGAACCTCACGTCGGGTGCCGTCACCGCGTGCCTCGACCGGCTGGAGCGGGCCGGGCACATCCGCCGGGTTCGCGACGTGCACGACCGGCGCGTGGTCCACCTGCACTACCTCGACGCGGCGAAGGAAATCGCCGCGGCCTTCTTCGGCCCGCTCGGCCGTGGCACGGACAACGCCCTGCGGCGTTTCAGCCCGGAGGAGTTGCGCACCGTGGCAGCCTTTCTCGACGCCATGAACGGGGAACTTGGCGTGTTGCGAGCCGAGTCGGGTTCTTCCTGACCTTGTCTTCGAGTGCGCGGGCCGAACGGTTGCGTTGAGGTGCCGCGGAGATTCCGGGGGCTACCGGGGATCGGCCGAGCGGAAAACGGAAACGCCTCGGGGACCATGCCCCGAGGCGTTCCGATTGAGATCTTTGTCAGCCGAGGGCGTCCCTGATTCACGCGATCGGTCTGCGGCGGTCCGCCTCAGCGGAACCGTGGGTCGTTTCCGGCCTTCGTGGTCACCTTGAGCGACAGAGCGTCGGCGATCTCACCCCACGAGACATAGGAGAAGTTCGTGGCGTCGCGTTCGTCGTCGACGTCGGGCCCGGTCTCGGGCTCGTCGTGCGTGACCAGCAGGCCCTGGCGGTAGTCACCGACGGGACGGTTCGTCACGGCAAGCCCGTCGGAGCCGTTGACGTCGTCGGCTCCCTTGGCGCCCTTGACCCGGAAACCGCCCAGCGGAGCGTTCCTGCCCTGCCGGTCGTAGACCGCGAACGTGTCGTCTCCCTGGCTCGACACGATGACGTATCCGGTCGATCCCGGGCCGTAGTAGATGTCGACGCCCTCGGCGTCAGCCGTGAGCCGGTTGCCGCCGAACCCCTTGGCCTTCGGATCGATCGGCCGGCACTCCTCGGACTCCTTGTCGTAGGCGTCGTGGATGCCGAAGTCGGTGACCTTGTCGATGAGCGTCGGCTGCCCGCCCGAGCCGAGCGGCAGCCGCAGCCGCCACAGGCCGACATCCTCCTGCGCGGCATAGAGAACGCCCGACTTCTGGTCCACCGCGACACCCTCGAACTGCGGCAGTACGCCCGGCTCCGCACACGGGGACCAGGTCGAACCGTCCGGCAGCTTGAAGGTGCTCGGCATCGTCAGTTTCTTGACGCTCGTGTAGCCGAGCTTGCCGTCGATCTCGACGATGCGCGCGGTCGCGAGGGTCGTGGCACCTTCCTGGGTGACGACGGCATACGTCTCACCGCGCTTCGGCTGCCAGGCGGCGAGTCCGTACGCCGTGTGCTCCTCGTCGACGGCTTCACGGTCGGGGTTGAACAGGAACCGCTGATCAGCCGCGGTGACCTCGGTCAGCGGCGTACGCGCCGCGGCGCCGGCCGGGTCGATGACGAAGAACCGGAGCTGGTCGTTGTAGCGGTCCGAGACGACCGCGACGTCGACCACGCGGCCGGCGAGCGTGATGTCGTAGGCGATGTCGACGTTGTTGTACCGGCCCTTGGCCGTGTCGGCCCGCGGGGCCTCGGTCGCGGCCAGTGACTGGAGCTCCCGGGATTTCATGTCGTAGACGCGCAGGCCCCCCTCCTTGGCGGTCACGATCACGATCGACTGGTGGGAGTCCTTCGGGTGGACCCAGATCGCGGGGTCGTCACCGGAGGCGTTGCCCCCCTCTTCGTCGTCATAAAGGGCAGGCGTCTCGTTGTCCGTCGTCACGACTGCGGGATCGCCCCGGTGCTCAACGGCGGGAAAGGCCGCCGCGGGGGAGGCGGCGAGCAGGGCGGCGGCAACTGTGCCGACCGACAGTGCGGCTTTCAGGATGTGAGTCACGTGTTCGAGCGTGCCCGACGAAGATTGCCGCGGATCTGACCGGTAGATAGCTGCCGGTTGAACTCTGGAACTCGTCATGCGGGGAGGACGTCGTCGGCGACCATGCCGCGGTGCGGGGTGTCGGGGCGGGAGGCTGCCACTCAGGCTCGCATGGCGTGCAACGCCTTCCGGGCTGCGACGAGTGCTTCCTCTTCGGAGGCTCCGGTGTGCAGAGCGACCCTGGCGAACTCCTCGGCCGCCGCGGCGAGTCGGAGGCGGAACCGGTCGGCCGTGTCGGTGATGACAGCCGCTCGGCCACGACGTAGTTCCACCAGTCCCTCGTCGCGCAACTGCTGGTAGCCCCGTAGCACGGTGTGCAGGTTGATGCCGAGGGTGGTGGCCACGTTGCGCGCCGAAGGGAGCCGGTCCCCGGGGGCCGCCGTGCCATTGGCCAGCGCGGCGCGTACGGAGGCCGCCACCTGGTCGGCGAGCGACTGTGCCGATGAGGGGTCAACTGTGATCAGCACTACGCCGTCTCCCCCTGTCGTTGCCTGCTCAGCCATCCGTTGACCAGCGCGGCCGCCGTCTCCGCTTCGCGCGTGGAGTAGACGAACCGCCGGCCGTCACTCAACGACAGGACGAGCACCGGCCCCTTCCCGCCGACGACACCCCAGCCCGCATCACTGTCGTCCAGCTTGTACCGCCCGTCGGGAGCCTCGCTCCTGGCCTCAGCGAATCGTATCCTCGGGTACGGCACCGTCCGGCGTAGGGCGGGTAGCCAGGGGACCTTCACCGTGACCCCCGAGCCGTCGATCTGCAGACGGGTACGCGCCTGTGCCATTTCAAAGACCGTCCACAGCGCCAGCACCGTCGTGCCCTGCCATGCACCGGAGCCCTCGGACACGGTCCATGCGGTGACCGCGGCCAGTACCGCGGCGACCAGCAGCCTCCGTGCCGACCAGGCGGAGGTCACGAACATGGCACGCTGCCACGGGCCGAGCGTCATGGTGGGCGCATGCGGCGGCGGTGCGGCGGTGGTCTCGGGCGCCGGCGGCAGCGGACCCGCCGCCGCCCAGCCCAGGGCGAGCGCCCCCGCGGCGGCGGCGATCTCCACCATCAGGAGCCAGGCGGGCCGGGCCACGGGACCCGGGGCGTCGACCAGCATCAGCAGCCACAGCGCGCCGGACACCGGAGCGGCCACGCCGATGAGGAAGCTCCCGGCCACCAGGGCCCGCTGGACCTGAGGTAGGCGCCAGTGGCGCAGGAACGAGACGATGAGCAGCGCTTCGAGCCACACCATCGCCCCCCAGAGGGGTTGTGAGACCCAACCCTGCCAGGTGGGTTCGTGGCCGGTGTCGATGGCCCAGTTCTGGAGGTAGACGCGGTCGGGAAGGCGCTCCCCGTACAGGGTGACCAGGGCCATGGGAACGATCAGCAGGAGTAGTGGGCCGGCGGCCGTCAGGGTCAGGCGGCGGACCCTGCCTGGCGCGGCGTGATCGGGGTGGTAAAGGGACGCGGAGGGGATGGGGATGAACATGGCTCAACCTCCAACTGTTTGCTTTTAAATATAACAGTGCAAACAGTTCCTGAACGGTGACAGGAGGCTTCCCGGGTCAGGCCACTCCTACCTGGCGAAGGCCGGACGGGGCACGGTATCGGCCGGTCAAGAAGCCTGGTAGGCCGGATGGGCGGGCAACTCGAACCAGACGGCCTTTCCGGGCCTTCCCGCGCGCGTGCGGTCGGTGCCCCAGGAACGGGACAGCATGTCGACGAGGAGCAATCCGCGGCCGTTCTCGTCGTTGTCGGGTTCCTCGCGCACCTGGAGCAGGGCCGGATTCTCGTCCTCGACCTCGCAGCGCAGCGTGCCTTCCCGGAAGGAAAGGGTGATGACCGGTACTCCCCGTCCGTGGAGCAGGGCATTGGTGACCAACTCGCTGACGAGCAGTTCGGCGATGTCGCTCTCCCCGTCGTATCCCCAGTCGGTGAGCTGGGCGCGGACGAGATGCCGCGCTATGGGCGTTGACGAGATGTCGGGCGACAGCGTCCATGAGGCCCGCTGGATGCGCGTCGCGCGGACGGCTCGGGCCACGGGCTCGCCGAGTCCACGAAGGAGCCGTCGTAGCCGGTGCCATCCCCCCGGGCAGCCGTTCCCCGGCAGGGCCGGGGGAGCCGACCGGCCGGGCGCCGCGGGACACCGGCGGCACGCGAGTTCAGGCCGCCTGCGCATAGGAATCCCGGTGAGCGGGGATGCTGCGCCCGTCGGGCAGAAGCTCGCCGCTGTCCTCGAACAGCACCACGCCGTTGCAGAGCAGCCCCCATCCCTGTTCCGGATGGAACGACACGAGGCGGGCCGCGTCGTGATCAGGGGCGTTCGCGGGTGGGCACGGAGGCTTGTGCTGACACATGGCCGTTACCTCGATCCTTGACGATCGCAGGAGAGTTTTCGAAGGACACCGGCTCCGGCTTGACGGTCATCGCCGGCGTTCCGGTCCAGTGAGCTGCTTTCGCTTTCTACGATGCCGCGCCCGCCGCCCGTTGTCTGCGCTGGCAGCATCCATTCGGGCCCGGTGCCAACGGCAGTCCCGGCATACCCGCTAACTGCAATGCGCCGTCCGGGGCCTGCCGCCCTGGATTCGTAACTCTGCGTTGTCCTATCGTTGACGGACGGTTCGGGTTCGTGCGCCGAGCCGCCAGGTAGATCGTTTGCCCAGGTCAGGGGCATCTCTCGGAACATCCCGGTGGTGAGAGGAGTGCTGCGAACGGCGGCGGCGCTGCCCTGGAGAGCCGGGGCGGAAGGTGCCAGAAAACTTCGGGAGGTGTGTCGATCTGACCTTGTCCCATTCGTTGTCATGTTGTACGGCAACCCGCCGCGCGAGGACATAGAGAGAGCCGGATCATGAAGTACATGTTGCTGATCTACGGTGCCGCGACGACCGACGGGGCTGACCAGTGCGACTTCGAGGAGTGGGCGCTCTATGACAAGGCACTGAAAGAGGCGGGAATCTGGGTCACCGGGCACGCGCTGAAGGATCTGACCACCGCCACGACGGTCCGGGTCGGCCCGGCAGGTGAGCGGACCGTGACCACGGACGGGCCGTTCGCCGAGACCCGCGAGATCCTCGGCGGCTACGACATCATCGACGTACCGAACCTCGACGTCGCGCTCGACTGGGCCGCCCGCTGCCCCGGATCGCGCGACGGCGGATCGGTCGTGGTGCGGCCGGTCGCCGAGTTCGAGGTCTGACCCCGATGGACGAGCGAGCCGCCGGTGCCAGGTCGTCCGTGGAGTCGATGTTCCGTGAGGAACACGGCCGACTGCTCGCCTCCCTGGTCCGCCGCTTCGGTGATCTCGATCTCGCCGAGGAGGTCGCCTCCGAGGCCGTCGAGGCGGCGCTGGTGCACTGGCCGGTCGAGGGCGTTCCGGCCAGGCCCGGGGCCTGGCTGCTGACGACGGCCCGGCACCGGGCCGTCGACCGGCTGCGGCGGGACCAGGCCTACGCCGCCCGGCTCGCCATCCTGCAGGTGGAGGCGGATCGGGCGGACCCCGCCCCATCCGCGGACGCGAACAGCGATCTTCCTGACGAGCGGCTGCAATTGTTCTTCACCTGTGCCCATCCGGCCCTTCCCGCCGACGATCGCGTGGCCCTGACCCTGCGCTGCCTGGCCGACCTGACGACGTCCGAGGTCGCACGGGCCTTTCTCGTCCCGCCCGCGACGATGGCCCAGCGGATCGTGCGGGCGAAGAAGAAGATCCGCGAGGCCCGCATCCCGTTCCGGGTGCCCGGCGCCGACGAATTGCCGGAGCGCCTGCCGGGGGTGCTCCAGGTCATCTATTCGATCTTCACCGAGGGGTACGCGGCCAGCTCGGGCTCGGATCTGCAGCGGCTCGACCTCGCTGAGGAGGCCATCAGGCTGGCGCGGATCCTGCACCGGTTGCTGCCCGCCGAGCGGGAGGTCGCCGGACTGCTCGGGCTGATGCTGCTGGTCCATGCGCGACGCGATGCCCGGAGCGGTCCGGGCGGCGAGCTCGTGCTGCTCGATGACCAGGACCGCGGCCGCTGGGACCGCGTGATGATCGAGGAGGGCCGCGGCCTGGTACTCGTCGCGCTGACCGGTGGTCCACCCGGCCTGTACGGGGTTCAGGCCGCGATCGCCGCTCTGCACGACGAGGCCGCGGACGTCGTGACCACCGACTGGCCGCAGATCGTGGCGCTCTACGACGTGCTGTTCGCTCTCGCGCCGTCCCCGGTCGTCGCACTGAACCGGGCCGCGGCGGTGGCGATGCGCGACGGGCCGGAGACGGGCCTGGCGCTGCTCGACGAGTTGGCAGCCGAGCCGCGACTGCGCGGCTACCACCCCTATCCGGCGGCCCGGGCGGATCTGCTGTGCCGGCTCGGCCGATTCCCAGAGGCAGCGGCGGCCTACCGGGAGGCGCTCGACCTGGCCGGCACCGAACCCGAACGTGCCCACCTGCGGGGCAGGCTGAGCGCGGTCACGACGGCAGGTCCGGCCGACACCTGACGGTTGGAGAACAAGGGGAGTTGGACATGGACCGTGACGAGATCCTCGCCTGGGTGAAGGCCGAACGGCTCAGCCTCGCCGACTTCCTCGATGACCTCGACGATCACGAGTGGAAGGCAGCCTCCCTCTGCTCCGGCTGGACCGTGCACGACGTGGCCGCGCACCTGACGCTGTCCACGCGCACCACGCTCCTCGGCACGATCAAGGGCATGATCCGGGCACGCGGCGACTGGGAGCGGATGGAGGCCGACCTGGCACGGGAACGGGCGGCCCGGTTCGGGCCCGCGGAGCTCATCGCGCAGTTCCGCGAGACGGCGGGCTCGCCTCGTCGCGCGCCGGGCTCCGCCCCGTTGGACCCGCTCACCGACGCGCTGGTGCACGGGCAGGACATCGCGCGACCGCTCGGGCGGGTGCGGGAGATGCCCGCGGAGCGGACGGTCGCGGCGCTCGACCACGTCTGGCGCAGTTTCTTCTACGGCGCCCGCAAGCGCTTCCGCGGCACGCGGCCGGTCGCCACCGACCTGGACTGGTCGGCGGGCGAGGGGCCGGACGAGGTTCGAGGGCCGGCGGCCGACCTGCTCCTGCTGGCGACCGGACGAGCCGCCGGACTCGCGGGCCTGTCCGGGCCGGGCGTCGAGCGAATCGCGGCCACGTTGTAGGCACGTGTGTCGAGGTGCGGGTATCGACGGTTGAACATGGTGCACGAGCGTCCGGGTCCGCCGACCTCGGAAGCCGGTGGGGGCGAAGGAGGGCCGGGCCGGGGCCCGTACACCGTCTACTCGGACGGGGTCAGTTCACCTCCCTGTGGATCACGCGCACCGCGCCGGCCGTCATCGGGATGACGATCCAGAAGATCGTCGACACGGCCAGCCGAGCGGCGTCGCCACCGGTCATGTCGCCGGCCATCAGGGGAGTGACGGTGGTGTTCAGGTCGAACCACTCGGCCAGGACCTCGCCGACGGCACCGAGCCTGCCGACCAGGGCCCACAGGATCGGGGTCGACAGGCAGATCACGATCGCTGCCGGTGCGTTCAGCAGCAGCATGCCCACGGCGAGCCCCATCGCGACCACGAGGACGTTCGTCCCGGTCCAGCCGAGCAGGGCGAGGGGCGCGACCTCCCAGTCGGCCGGGACGTTCTGAACACCGGCGATGACAGCCGTCACCGGCACCGCGACCAGCATCGCGAACAGGGAGGCGGCCACGGCCGTGATCAACGGCGGCAGGCACTTGGCGGCCAGCACCCGCCGGCGCCGGGGTTCGAGCACGAAGGTGGTCAGGGCGGTGCGGTGGCTCCATTCGCCGGTCACCGTAAGGATGCCGAGCACGGGGAGCAAGGTCCCGAGTCCGATTCCGGCGGTGCCGATCAAGGTGTGCAGCTCCGGACCGGAGACGACGCCGCGACCGATGATGGACGCGATCACCAGGGTGGCCAGGCCCGCGGTCATGATCTTGCTGCTGCGGGTGTCGAAGAGCTTGCGGGCCTCGACCGACAGCAGCCGGCGGAACGGAATCGGTGTCCGGGGCCGATGGACGTCCGTGCTCTTCGAGCCGGCACCCCTGGCGTCGTCCGTCCTGGTGCCGTTCATCGAGTCTTTCTGGGAGGAGGTCATTCGGGGCTCCGGTCGGCGTTCGCGGTCAGTTCGAGGAAGGTCTGTTCGAGGCTCCGGCCCCGGCTGAGCTCGCCGACGGTGCCCTGGGCGAGGACGCGGCCGCGGCCGATCATCACGATGTGGTCGGCGACCTGCTCCACCTCATGCAGCAGGTGCGAGCTGAGCAGCACTGAGCAACCCGAGCCGGAGAGGCCACGGAGTAGCCCACGCATCCACTGGATGCCCTGGGGGTCGAGACCGTTGGCGGGCTCGTCCAGGATGAGCACCCTGGGCCGGCCGAGGAGCGCGTGACCGATGCCGAGACGCTGCCTCATGCCGAGCGAGTAGCCGCCGGCGGTCCGCCGGCTCTCCCGGCCGGTCAGCCCGACCAGGTCGAGGACCTCGTCGACCCGCGACCTCGGCAGGCCGAGCGTCATCGCGCCCAGGGTCAGGATCTCCCGCCCGGTGCGGCCGGGATGCTGGGCGCCGGCGTCGAGCAGCGTGCCGACCTGGGAACCCGGGCAGTCCAGCTCGGGGTACGGCCGGCCCAGCACGGTGGCCGAGCCCGAGGTGGCGCGGGAGAGCCCGACCAGGATGCGCATGGCCGTCGACTTTCCGGCGCCGTTGGGCCCGAGAAAGCCGGTGATGCTCCCTGCTCCGACGGTGAAGGACACGTCGTCGAGTGCCTTGACACCTCTGTAGACCTTGCTGACGTGGCTGAATTCGATCACGGATCCAGTCCACCGGATGTGCGGCCACAGGCCATCGAACCCAGGTCGAGGGCCACCGGACGCGGGGCCAGATCCCTCTCCCCGGTTCTCGACCTGTGGCCACCTGGATATCGACCCAGGTCGCTAAGGCATCGGCCCGCTGCTCCATAAGCTGTGGGCTGTGGACGACCGTACGGAGAATCAGCTGGGCATCGCGCTGCGCTACCTGTGCGCCGTGCTGCCGATGCTGTTCTACGGCGTCATCCTGGCCGTGGTCGTCTCCCAGGACCGTGACCGGCTCGCATGGGCACTGGCCGATGTGGGGCTCGGCGTGATCGGGCTGGTCCTGATCCGCTGGCGGCGTCGCCGGCCGTGGCCGACCGCGCTGGCGACCGCTCTGCTGACCGTTTTCTCCACCACGGCGACCGGCCCCGCCCAGGTCGCGTACGTGTCCCTGGGAACGCATCGTCGGTGGCGTCAGTTCATCCCGGTCATGGTCGTGTCCTGGCTGTGCCTGGTGGCACGCTCCAGCTGGAACGGCGTCAACCAGGCGACCGTCGTCTCCGTGGTGACCGGAACCGTCATCCTCGGCGGGCTGGCCGTCTTCGGCCTGTACCTGCGCGGGCGTCGTGACCTGGCCGTCTCACAGCGAGAGGCGGCACTGGCCGCGGGGCGCGAGCAGTTGCAGCGGATCGAGCAGGCCAAGCTGGCGGAACGGGCCAAGATCGCCCAGGAGATGCACGACGTCCTGGCGCACCGCATCTCCCTGCTGTCGATGCTCGCCGGCGGCCTGGCGTACCGGACCGACCTCACTGCCGAGGAGACCCGCGAGACCGCATTGGCCATCCAGGAGAACGCACACCAGTCGCTGAACGAGCTACGCGGCGTGCTCGGCACGCTCCGGTCCGACGGCGCCCTGGAGGCCCCGCAGCCGAACCTGGCCCACCTGGATGCCCTGTTCGACGAGGTGCGCGCCGCCGGCCAGCAGGTCGAGGTGGACGACACCATCGACGACCGGGAACTGCTGCCGACGCAGACCGGCCGGCACGCGTACCGGATCGTGCAGGAGGCTCTCACCAATGCGCGCAAGCACGCGCCGGGCAGCCGGGTGACGGCCGAGCTCGGCGGGCGGCCGGGTGACGGTCTGCGAATTCGGGTGAGCAACCCGGCACCGGCCGGGACGTCCGCCGGTCCCGGCGGGAGGCTGGGGCTGGTCGGCCTGGCCGAACGGACCCGGATGGCCGGTGGCACCATCAGCCATGCCGTCCAGAACGGACGCTTCGTCCTCGACGTCCGGTTGCCATGGGAGGCTTGACACTGTGATCCGACTGGTGATCGTGGATGACGACCCGATGGTACGGACCGGGCTGCGTCTCATTCTCGGTGGCGAGCCCGACCTGGAGCTCGTCGGCGAGGCCGGGGACGGCCTGCAGGCCATGGGCGTGATCCGTGACCTGCGGCCCGATGTCGTGCTGATGGACATCCGGATGCCCAACCAGGACGGGCTGACCACCACCGAGCTGCTGCTGGCCCGGCCGGACCCGCCCCGGATCCTCGTGCTCACCACCTTCGACGCCGACGACATGGTGCTCCGGGCCCTGCGGCTCGGTGCCGACGGCTTTCTGCTGAAGGACACGCCGCCACCGAAGATGATCGAGGCGGTCCGCACCGTGGCGAAGGGGGAGCCGGTGCTGTCGCCGAGTGTCACACACCAGGTGATCGCCGCTGCCACCGGTAGGCACGAACCGCGGCGCGCGGAGGCGCGACTGGAGCTGGCCACGCTCACCGAACGCGAGCGCGAGGTCGCGATCGAGGTGGCCCGGGGCGGCTCGAACGCCGAGATCGCCGAACGTCTCTACATGAGCGTCGCGACGGTGAAGGCGAACATCACCCGGATCTTCGCCAAGCTGGGGGCCGACAACCGTGTCCAGGTCGCCATGAAGGTGCGCGACGCCGATCTCCTCTGAACGTGAATGAGCGACCCCGTTCGGTGCCTTCAGTAGGGGAGGAAGATCTGGCGTTCCGTCGCGCTGTCGTCGAAGGACTCCAGCCGGGTCTGTCCTTCGGTGGACAGGGTGTCCAGCATGGTGTGGAGCAGCGCGGTGCACAGAACCGTGGGACCGGCGTGGGAGTCGAAGGCGAAATCAGAGCTCACCGGTGCGAGCAGGACCTCGTCCGCGAGCTCGGTGAGCCGGCCCACCGGCTGGTCGGTGATGAGGGCGATCTTCAGCCCGACCCGACGCGCCCAGGTGAGCCCCTGTTCCAGCTCGCGCGGGTAGCGCGGCAACCCGATGGCGAGCACCCACTCGGCTCCGGAGTCCGCCGCCCGGCTCAGCCGGTCCTCCGCGACCGAGCCCGCGATGTCCAGTACCCGTACGTCGGGGAGCACCTTCTCCGCGAGATGGCCGAACAGGTGCGCCAGCGGTGCGGAGATCCGAAGTCCCATCACGAGGAGAGGGCGCGACCTGGCCAGTTGACCGGCCACCTCCCGGAGCTGACTCAGATCCCGGAGGCTGTCCCGCAGTCGTTCAAGGTCGCGGATCTCGGAGTTGACCAGTTCCTGGATCTCGTTGAGGTTCTCCGCGGGCAGTGCCGGCCGTGCGCCGCCGAACACCGATGAGCGGAGCGCGTCCCGGAACTCGGGGAACCCCCTGAATCCGAGCGCGGCGGCGAAGCGGGTGACCGACGGTTGGCTGACGCCCACGCGCTCGGCGATGTCGGCACTGGTGAAGAAGACGGCTTCCTGCGCGTGCTCAAGCAGGTAGCGCGCGATCCGGCGCTGTGAGGGGGAGAGCCGGTGGTCGTCGAAGAGCCCGCGCAGGTTCGCGGCGATCCGCGACGCGTCCGGCACGGCGAGCGGCTGGCCGGTCTCTCTGGCGTGCCCCATTCTTGAACTTCCCTTCCCCGCGGAGTGACGGACCCAGCGATGATTCTCACCGCCCGGCGGGCAAGGTGATCGGGTTTTGGCCGCATGACTTCAAGAGTGTGGGGCGAAAGCGGCGCCGGGCGGCCCCCACAGGGGACCGCCCGGCTTATCGGGGCGCGCTCAGTGCTTCGGGCCGTTGCCGTTGAAGCGGGTCTTGCACTCCTGCAGCCGCACATCGACCTGCTCGCCCCTGTCGACGGTGACCTTCACCGTCTCAAGGACCTCACCGTTCGGACGGGCACAGGTGAGCGTCCAGCTCTCCTGGAGGAAGTTGCCCGGGCCGGTGGCGACGACACCGTTCTCGGTGTAGGCCGGGACCGGCCGCACCGACGGGTTGACGTGCCAGGTGAACTTGCCGTTGGTCGGGGCGACCAGGCTGGACTCCAGGTGGGTGGGGACCGCCTGGGGCGGGTCGAGGACAGTGCTCGTCTGCCGGATCGGCGCGGTCCACAGGTCGAAGTCCTTCGTGATCGTCAGAACCGCGCCCTTCGGCGCCTTGCCCGTGATCACGGAGTGCCCCGCCGGGTCCGCCGCGTACTCCAGGGCCACCAGGAACGCCTCACGGTTCGACTTGCCCTCGTAGCGACCGGTGCCGAGGTAGTCCTCGATCACCTCGGGGTAGGTGTTGTTGGTCGACTGGGTCTTCATGATCTCGTACGTGAAACCGAGGCCGCGGGTGGCGTAGTACGACCAGTCCGGGGTCTCGCCGGTCGTCTCGTAGTCGAAGCCCGACTTCATGCCCACATAGCCGTTCTTGGCCGACATCGCGTCGCTCAGGGCGGCGTAGACGGCCTCGTCGGGGGCGTCGCCCGCGCGCTTCTCCAGCGGCGGACGGAGCAGGGTGTGCCCGGAGGTGTGGTTCGTGATCAGGACGGTGACCTGGTTGTTCGTGGTCAGGTCCATGATGTTCTGGATCTCGGGCTCGGAGCCCGGCGCCGGGCCGCGGTTCGTCACGTTGGAACCCGCGTTGCTGCCCCAGCCGAGGGGGTAGTTGCGGTTGAGGTCGACTCCGCCGCTGCTGACGCACGTCGGCGAGATGCCGCAACTGGTGCGCCGGTTGATGAGGAATCCGTCCACGTTGACGACCGGGACGAAGATGACCCGCGCCTGGTCGAGCAGGCGCTTGATCTTCGGGTCATTCCCGGAGTTGTTCACCAGGTCGTAGGCGAACTCCATGGTGTGCTCACCCGAGGGCCACTCGTTCCCGTGGTGTATTCCCATCATGAACAGGACGGGCTTGCCGTCGGAGGCGTTGACGTCGCGGGTCACCTCGATGCCGTACACCTCGCGGCCCTGGCGGGTCTTGTGCGGCAGCGTGATGTGCTTGACGAGGTCGGGGTACTGCTTGCTCAGCGCGAGCATCTCGTTGTTGTAGTCGGTGATCGTCCGGTAGGTGGTCCGGCCGCTGGGCAGCGTCGCTGACTGCGCCGCCAGCAACTGGGCGGTTGCTGCGATGTCGGTGGACTCGGCGAAGGTGGTGGTGGCCGCCGGAATGCTGAGACTTCCCAGAAGTCCGACGCTCAACGCAAGCGTCAAAACGCGTTTCTTGGCGCTCCAGGTCGCGGGGGACTGCGAGTCTCTTGAAGACATGCTGAAAGGACCTTTCTAGCCACGGACGAATTGGCGTCAGAAACGCGCGCTTCTTCCCGCCCTGTTCTTTCGGGAGCGCTCTTGGATAACCGACTATCGACCGTTGATTGCAAACTTTCAGTTAGTCTTAGCCATGAATGTATGATTGTCAACCAGGTGTGCCGATGGTATTTCCGCACATGTGTGGAATGTCGGAGGTGAGGGATGTCTTCGAAACGCGGCCGGAGCGGGCGGGTGAGCCTCGACTCGGATCGGGTGGGGGGCGGGTGCTCAGGTGCGGTGGTGGGTCGCTGGGTGCCACGTTAATCGGGACATGGGCCATATGGTGGTTAAGGGTCTGTTACAAAATGGGGCCGACTGGTTCCCGGGACGTCGCGGGCAGTGGCTCGATCGGTACGACGGTCAGGGAGAAACACCTGGTCATGACGTCGTACGGGCGAGCACTTCCAGGGGGCTGGCCAGTATTTCGGAGAAGGCGAGTTCGGCCGCGCCGATCAGGGTGACGTCGTTCCCGAGAGCCGAGGTGCGGAGTTGTACCTTCTCCCGGGAGATCACCAGCCCATTGGCCGCCACCCGGCGATGGACCTGGTCCGCCGAACCCCGGTAGATGTCACGCAGCATCCCGCCGAAGATCACCAATCCGGGGTTGAAGAGGTTGATCAGGTTCGCCACCCCGATGCCGAGCCAGTCGCCGATCCGGTCCAGCGCGTTCTGGGCCGCGAGGTCGCCGCGGCCGGCGGCGTCCACCACGGCCCGTATGCCGTCGTGGCCGACCAGTTCGGCCCGGCCGGCGGCGTCGAGCAGGGCCTGCTCGCCGACCTCCGCCTCAAGGCAGCCTCGCGAGCCGCATCCGCAGGGCCGCCCGTTGTACGGGTTCACTATCATGTGCCCGAGTTCGCAGCCGTACCCGCCGTCGCCGTCCAGCAGCTTGCCGCCGACGATGATCCCGCCACCCACGCCGACATCCCCGTGCAGGTAGACCAGGTTCGCGAAGCCGATGCCCACCCCGCGTTCGTGCTCGGCCAGCGCGCCCAGGTGGGCCTCGTTGCCCACGGAGACCGGCAGCCCGAGCCCCAGCCTGAGGCCGAGTTCGGCACCGAAGGCCTGGTCCACCCAGCCCATGTTCGGCCCGAAACGCACCATCCCGTCACCGGGCCGGATCATGCCGCAGTAGGCCGCGCCGACTCCGACGCAGATCGAGTCCGGAGCCGCCTCGTGCTGTATCCGGCGGGCCAACCCGGCGAGCACCTCGACCACGTCGTCGAGGTCGGCCCCGGCGCGCGCCCGGACCGCCTCCCTGCGGTTCAGGATCTTCCCGCCCAGCCCGACCCTGGCGGCGACCAGCCGGTCCACGGCGACGTCAAACGCCAGTACGTACACCCGGTCGGACTCCGGCCGGACCACCAGCGACGGCCGGCCCGCCCTGCCGGTCTCCTTGGGGAGTTCCTCGCGGACCAGGCCCGCCGAGGTGAGCTCCGAGGTCAACGCCATGATCGTGCTGCGGTTCAGCCCCATCCGATCGGCCAGCACCGTGCGGGAGACCGGGCCGCCGAGGTGAACATGCCGGAGCAGGGTGCCCAGATTGTGCTGGCGGATCTCCTCCTGGGACGGACCGGCTTTCAGCATCGTGGGGATCCTGACGACTCGGGGCTGTCGCCGTTGTGCCTGACGACAATGGTGATTCTAGGTTCTTAGCGCACTCCGCGGAATCGTCAGGTCGTTCGTGGGCGCGGTGGAGGAACATCCGGCCCCGGATGCGGTCGACAGGGCGTCGGCCGCCGGCTCGCACCGCACTGACGAGCCGGCGGAAAAGACCGCGGACGTGCCCCGTCAGCTGGACGGGGCACGTCCGTGACGCTCAGGTCAGGAGAGCGTCCACTTCTGGTTCGCGCCGCCGCCGCAGTCCCACAGCTGGAGGCGGGTGCCGTCGGCGCTGGTGTTACCGGTGACGTCCACGCACCTGTTCGTCGCGGGGTTCACCAGGTCCCTGGTCGTCGGGTTGTAGGTCCACTGCTGGTTGGGACCGCCGAAACAGGTCCACAACTGGAGCCGGCTGCCGTTGGCCGTGCCGTTGTCGACGACGTCCAGGCACTTGCCGAGCGCGCGGAGCGTGCCGTCGCCGGGGCGGGTCCACTGCTGGGCGGCGGTGCCGTTGCAGGTGTAGAGCTGGACGGCGGCGCCGTCGGCGCTGCTGCCGCCCGCGACGTCCACGCATTTGCCGCCCAGGCCGGTGATGGTGCCGCCGGTGCCCGCCGAGGTACCGGCCCAGGTGAAGGTGGCGGTGGTGCGGGCGGGCAGGGAGTAGACGAAGGACTGGTTGCCCCAGTTGACCCGGACGGACTGGGCGGAGGTGCCGCCGTTGTGCGCGATCAGGGCCTTGGAACCGTCGGGGTTGCGCCAGGCGACGTTCTGGATCGTGCCGTTGGCGGTGGAGTCGATCCGGTAGGCCCCGGGCCTGACGAACTTGGTGAGGTGGCCGGTCGTGTAGTACTCGATGGTGTAGTCGACCTGGCCGGCGCGGGAGCCGCCCTCCTGGACGGTGATCAGGCCGGTGCAGGTGCCGCAGCCGCCGTTGTGCGGTCCCATGCTCTGGTTGAGCGCGAGGCTCCACTTGACCAGGCTGCCGCTCCAGTTGCGGGTGTAGCTGACGATGTCGGAGAGATCCTCGTTGTGCTGGTTGCCGATCCAGGTGCCGCCCGAGTGCTCGGTGCTGAACTGGCGTACCGCCGGGTACTGGTTGTGCACCTGCGTGCCGACCGCCGGGTCACCGAAGTAGCCGTGCCAGGCGATGCCGCCGAAGAGCGGGTCGTTCCGCACGCCCGCGTCGTTCAGCACGCCTGAACCGAAGTTGGCGTAGTCGCCGTAGTTCCAGTCGTGGACCAGAACCTTGGTGGTGATGCCGGCGGCGCGGAAGGCCGGGTAGACGTGGTTCTTGGTGAACTCGGCCAGCCCCGAGGGGTTCCAGCTCATGCCGGGGTAGTTCATCGCGGTCGGGTTGCCCGCCTGGCAGCAGTTGGGCTCGTTCTGCACCGAGATGTAGTTCACCGGGATTCCGGCGGCCTGGTAGCTCTGGATGTACTTGACCAGGTACTGGGCGTACATGGGGTAGTACTCCCACTTGAGCCAGCCCATCTGGTCCATCCGGCCGTTGTCCTTCATCCAGCCGGGGGCGCTCCACGGCACGCCCTTGACGCGCAGATCCGGGTTGAGCGACTTGGCCTGCCCGGTGAGCAGGCGCACGTTGGTGTCGTACCCGTTCGCGCCGAAGTCGCCCAGGTCGCAGCAGGTGTCGTCGAGGGAGACGTGGCCCGGCCGGGAGAGATCGGAGGCGCCGATCGGGTTGCGCACGAACGACAGGCCGATGCCGTCCGTGGGGTGGAAGAGCTTGCGCATCACGGTGTCGCGGGTGGTCGCGCTGATCGCTCCGCCGCGCAGCAGGTGGGCGGTGGTGTCGGTGATCGAGGCGCCGCCCCCTTCGAACTGCTGGTAGGTGGTGCCCTCGTTGACGGTGATGGTGTGGTTGGCGCTGCCGCCGGCGGGCCCGAAGGCGATGGGGGACTGCTGCTGGAGGCCCCGTGTGACGGTCCGGCCGCCCGAGTCGGAGGTGGTGGTGAGCCAGATGTTCACGGACTCACCCGCGGCGAGGGCGGGCGAGGCGATGCCGGGCCCTGCCATCCACAGGGCGGCGACGCAGGCGAGGGCCAGGGTGAGGGCCCGGCGGGGAGGTCGAAACACGGCAGGGGTCCTTTCGGGGGGTGCGACAGGGCCGCGGGTGGGGCCGCGACGCTCTGGGCTGCTCGAATCGGGTCGCATTCGGCACCCCGGGAGCCGTCACTGTAACAAATGTAACAAGTAAGAAACCTGTCTGTTACAGGAAAGAACAACACGGTCGGGAATTGGTTGTCAAGGCCAGAATTACAGCGCTTTGTGCGCGCTTTTCCGAGGGCGAGTCAGTGCTGAAACAAATGAAACAATCAGTAAGGGGCGGGTCCGGTGGAGCCGCGGACGACCAGGTCGGTCCCCAGGGAGACGTGCAGTGCCTCCAGCCTGTGCCGGCTGAGCAGCCGCGTCAGCAGCGTGACCGCCATCCGGCCCATCTCCTGCAGGGGCTGGCGCACCGTGGTCAGCATCGGCAGGGTCGCCCTGCCGATGTCGATGTCGTCGAAACCCGCGACCGAGAGGTCGCCGGGGACGCTCAGGCCGCGCTCGGCCGCCGCCCACAGCGCGCCGACCGCCATCTTGTCGTTGAACGCGACCAGGGCCGTCGGCCGCTCGGGCAGGTCGAGCAGCTCACAGGCCGCGCGGTAGCCGTTCTCCGTGTTGGGCTCCGGCACGTTGCGCAGCAACTCGGCCGAGGGCAGAACACCGACGTCGGCCAGCGACGCGGTGTAGCCGGCCAGCCTGGCCTCGCTGGGCAGCCACTTCACCGGACCGCCGATGATGCCGACCCGGCGGTGACCGAGCTCGACCACGTGCGCCATCAGCCTGCGCGCGCCGGCGAAGTGCGCCGCCGACACCGCCACGATGTCCTTGGGAGGGGGTGTCCTGGGGTCGATCACCACGAAGGGGAAGCGCCGGTCACGGAGCCGTACGAGCTCGTCACCCGACTCCGGGGGAAGGATCAGGATCGCGCCCGCGATGTCGGGGCGGTCGGGCAGGCCGGAGAGCACCGGGGTGTGCTGGGCGGACTCTCCGGTGCTCAGGATCATCTGCCCGCCGTGCAGCTCGACGGTCTCCCCGACGGAGGAGACGATGAGCCCGAAATAGTCGGTCAGCAGGTAGGGGCAGCGCACGTAGATCGTGCCGCCGGCCATCGCCTCCTGCCTCGCGCGCGGCCGGGGGGCCTGCTCTCCGAGGCGGCCGACGGCCTGTAACACCAGCTCCCGGGTGTGCGGGGCGACATTGGTCTGCCCGTTCAGGACCCGCGAGACGGTGGCGATCGACAGACCCGTCTCCGCCGCGATGTCGCGCACGGTCGCCCGCATCCCGGGTCTGGCCATTCGCGCCCCCTGGTCGCCGCGTCCCTGCCGTCAGAATAACCACCGGCGACCGCGTGATGCCCGGGGCGTGACGCCTTGCGGGGATAGCGGGTCACCTAGTCTGATGCGCGAAGGGCGAAGAGGAGGGTTGGCTCTCTGTCGTGGAGGCGTCTGTCGAGCAGCTGGTGTACGTCCGGGAGGACGAGTACACGATCGCGCGGATGAGCGCCGAGGGCATGCCCGGCTTCGTCGCCTCCGGCCGGGCGCTGGGCGGGGTCCAGCCGGGGGAGACGCTCCGGCTCATCGGCGCGTGGGGCGAGCATCCGCGTCACGGCAGGCGTTTCGAGGTCACGGCGTGCGAGCGGCTGGTCCCGGCCACGGTCAGGGCCATCCGGATCTATCTGGGCTCCGGCCTGATCCGGGGTATCGGGCCGAGGCTCGCCCACGCCATCGTCAGCCACTTCGGTGACACGACGCTGACCGTCATCGACACCGAACCCGAACGGCTCACCGAGGTCGTCAACATCGGCCCCGCGCGGCAGGCCCAGATCGCCGACGCGTGGCAGGAGCAGAAGGCGATCGCCGAGCTGATGGTGACCCTGCAGGGGTTCGGGATCAGCCCGCTGCTCGCGGCCAAGATCTACCAGGTGTTCGGAGCCGAGTCGGGCGACATCCTCACCTCCGATCCGTACCGGCTCATCGGCAAGGTCAGGGGCATCGCGTTCACCACGGCCGACAGGATCGCCCTGCGCTCCGGGGTCTCCGAGAGCAGCCCGCAGCGGATCAAGGCGGCGATCCTGGACAGGCTGGAGACGGCGGCCAGCCGCGACGGGCACTGCTACGTACGGCTGATCGCCCTGGTCACCCGGTCCGCGGAACTGGTCGAGCAGGACCACGACCTCGTCCGCCGGATGCTCGACGCCCTCGTCGCCGACCGCAGGGTGGTCGTCGAGGTGTCGCCCGACGACCAAGGGCAGGCCGTGGTGTACCTGAAGGAGACCCACAGCCGCGAACTCACCCTGACCGCCCAGCTGACCAGGCTCATCCAGGCCACTTCGACGCTGCCGATGCGCGCCTTCCAGGAGGATCCCGGGCTGGACGAGGATCAGCGGGCGGCGGTGAACATGGCGCTGACCAGCACCGTGTCCATCATCACCGGCGGTCCGGGCTGTGGGAAGAGTCATACCGTCAGGACCATCGCGGCGACCGCGAAGGCGATGGGCGGCTCGGTGACCCTTACCGCGCCGACCGGCAAGGCGGCCAAGCGCCTGTCGGAGCTCACCGGCATGCCCGCGATGACCGTACACCGGATGCTGGCCCACCAACCGGACTCCGACAGCGGTGCGCTGTTCGAGCAGACACCCGCGCAGGCCGACCTGATCGTGGTCGACGAGGCCTCCATGCTGGACCTGCACCTGGCCACCCGGCTCACCGCGGCCATCCCGGTGGGCAGTCACCTGCTGATCGTGGGCGACAGTGACCAACTGCCCAGCATCGCCCCCGGCAGCGTGCTGGCCGATCTGCTGCGCGTCGAGGAGATCGCGCGGATCCGGCTGACCCGGGTCTTCCGCCAGGCCGAGGGGAGCGGGATCATCAGGGCCGCTCACCGGATCCGGACCGGAGAGGTGCCTCCGATCCCCGGTGGCGGGGGCTTCTGGTTCGAGGAGGTCGACGACCCCGGGCAGGTGGCCGAGCGGGTGATGCACCTGGCGACGGTGGCGATCCCGCGCAAGCAGGGGGTGGGTCCGGACCAGGTCCAGGTGCTGTGCCCGATGCGCAGGGGCCTGACCGGGACCGCCGAGATCGGCCGGATGATCCAGGAGCGGCTCAACCCGGCTCGCGAGGGAGTCGCGGAGCACTGGTCGGGCGCCTCGGTCTTCCGGGTCGGCGACCGGGTCATGCCGATCCGCAACAACTACGACAAGGGTGTCTTCAACGGAGACACCGGCACGGTCACCGCCATCACCCCCGAGGAGAGGCTCGTCGAGATCCGCACCGACGACGGGCAGATCGTGAAGTACGGCTTCGGCGAGCTCGACGAGCTGACCCACACGTACGCCATCAGCGTCCACCGCTCCCAGGGCAGTGAGTATCCCTTCGTGGTCGCGCCGCTGGTCACCGAGTCCGGCGGCGTCATGCTGCGCCGCAAGCTGCTCTACACCCTGCTCACCCGGGCGCGGTCGTGGGTGGTCGTCGTCGGCGAGCGCAAGGCTCTGGAGATGGCCGTCAACCGGATGGACCACCGCCGCAACACGGGACTCGCCCGCAGGCTCGCGCTGAGCCTCGGCGCGGACCCGTACCCCGAGCCCGCCCCCGCCGCCGGATGACGGTTACGGGGGTTTGTTCAGCCTCGCGATCTTCTTGACAATTTTTATTCACATAACTTGAATTAAGTCAGACAAAAACCGTCCTCGGCTTGCCGAAGTTGTTGGTAACGCCGGTCTCCGTTATGCCCGTGGGCGGGGCGGGCTTCGCCTTTGTCGTTCGTCAGCTCGTCGCGAGACAGAGGAAACACATGACCAGGGAAAACATGGTCGGCGCGACACGGACGTGGGTGAGGCTGCTCGCCTTGCTCGCCCTCGCGCTCGGCCTCACGACCCTTCCCGCCGCAGGGAACGCGCGGGCGGCGATCGCCCCGAGTTTCAAAGTACTCGCCTTCTACAACGGGACGTGGGACGCGGCCCACATCAACTTCGTCCAGGAGGCCAACCGCTGGTTCCCGCAGATCGCCGCGCAGAACAACTTCACCTACACCGCGACCAACAACTGGAGCCAGCTGAACGCGAGCAACCTCCAGCAGTACCAGGTGGTGATCTTCCTGGACGACCTGCCGCAGAACGCCGCCCAGCGGTCGGCGTTCGAGCAGTACATGCGTAACGGCGGGGCGTGGATGGGCTTCCACGTGAGCGCGTTCAACACCAACGCGCAGAGCTGGGCGTGGTACCACAACGAGCTCCTCGGCACCGGGGCGTTCAGGTCCAACACCTGGGGTCCCACCTCGGTGGTCATGCGCACGGAGGGCGGGGCACACGCCTCCACGGCGCGGCTGCCCGCCACCTTCACCTCGTCGGTGAGTGAGTGGTACAGCTGGGCCAACGACCTGAGGAACAACCCGAACATCAGGATCCTCGGGTCCATCGACCCGTCGAGCTTCCCGGTCGGCACGGACCCCAACCAGACCTGGTACAGCGGCTACTACCCGCTGATGTGGACCAACCGGAACTACAAGATGCTGTACGCGAACTTCGGCCATAACGCCATGAACTACAGCAACAACACCCCGCTGTCGTCCACGTTCGCCAGCGAGGTGCAGAACCGGTTCGTCATCGACGGCCTGCTGTGGCTGGGTGGTGGGAGCACCCCGCCCCCGCCGGACACCATCTCGCCGACCGCGTGGTACAGCCTCGCCAACCGCGGCAACGGCAAGTGCGTGGACGCCCGCGCGGCGGCCTCGGCGAACGGCACCGTGATCCAGCAGTACACCTGCAACGGCACCCTCGCCCAGCAGTTCCAGGTCCAGCCGACCAGCGGCGGCTTCGCGCGGCTCAACAACCGCCTCAACAGCGCCCAAGTCGTCGACGTGACCAACGTCTCCACGGCCGACGGCGCCCCGCTCCAGCTGTGGACGTACTCGGGAGGCAACAACCAGCAGTGGCAGGCGGTGTCCGAGGGCGGCGGCTACTACCACTTCGTCAGCCGCCTCAGTGGCAAGTGCCTGAGCGTGCCGGGCTCCTCGACGGCCGACAGCGTCCAGCTGGTGCAGAACACCTGCAACGGCGGCGCCGCCCAGTCGTTCCGGATCTCCCAGCAGCCGTAGCCTCCCGGGAGTCGGCACGCCCGGTCTTTCCCGCCGACGGGGAGAGCGGGCACATGACAGAGGCCCAGGCCGGTGATCCCGACCTGGGCCTCTGTTGTCGTTCCGGATGTCACGGGTCTCCGCTAGGAGGCGTAGACCTCGAACTCCGACAGCTGCGCGGCGGGCCAGCCGGTGTTGGCGGTGACGTCGACCCGCAGGTAGCGCTGGCTACTGGCGGGGAAGGTGATCGTCACGGTGTTGCCCGTGGCGGGGTCGAAGACGCGGGGAGCGGACGCGGCCAGCGTGGTGAAGGCGGAGCCGTTGACGCTGCCCTGGATGGAGAGGGTCTGGGCGCGGGTGGCCCAGGCCGCGGCGGGCGGCAGCTTGAGGGTGACCCTGCTGACGCTGGTGGCGGCGCCGAGGTCGACGGTGGCCCACTGGGGGAAGGCGTTGTTGACGCTCTCCCAGTAGGTGTCGGCGTTGCCGTCGACGATGTTGCCCGAGCCGTAGACGTCGGCGTGGCCGCTCTCGGTGGTGCTCTTACCTCGGGCCAGGTTGCCGGTCGGAGGTGTGACGGTCGGGGTCGGGGTCGGGGTGATGGTCGGTGTCGGGTTCGGCGTGCCGTAGACCTCGAAGGAGGACAGCTGCGCGGCGGGCCAGCCGGTGTTCGCGGTGATGTTCAGCCTGATGTAGCGGGCGTTGGCGGCGCCGAACGGGATGCTCACGGTGTTGCCGGTGGCGGGGTTGAAGGTGCGGGCCGCCGCGGCCGACAGGGTGGTGAAGTTGGTGCCGTCGGTGGAGCCCTGCACGGCGATGGTCTGGCTACGAGTGGCCCAGGCCGCCGACGGGGGCAGCCTCAGGTCGACGCGCTGGGCGGAGACGGCCGCGCAGAGGTCAACGGTGATCGTCTGCGGGAAGGCGTTGTTGACGCTCTCCCAGTAGGTGTCGGCGTTGCCGTCGACGGCGTTGGCGGCGGCGAAGCCCTGGTTCTGGGTGCTCGCGGTGACCGGCTTGCTCCGGGCCAGGTCACCGCTGCCGGGGGTGCATCCGGGCGGGGTGACGGTCGGGGTCGGGGTCGGGGTGATGGTGGGAGACGGCGTGGGATTGCCGCCGCCCGGGTAGATGTAGTTCGGCGCGGGCCAGGTACCGGTGCAGACCGAGTCGCCGGGGCTCCAGCCGCTGTTCCCGGCGCCCGTGTTGATCACGAAGGAGGTGCCGACGCAGTTGTGCACCGACTTGCCGGCGCCGATGTGGGCGGCCCTGACGTTGGTGAACGTGGTGTTCGCCGCCGCCTGCGCCTGGATCATGTAGGTGCCGGTGCCGTCGATGTTCACGTTGTTGAAGTTGACGGTGGCGGTGCTGCCCTCGATGAAGTGGATGGCGGCGTAGGAGCTGTCCAGGATGTCGGTGTCGGTGACGTTGATCGTGGCGTTGATCGGCTCGTTCAGTCCGCTGAACCAGATGGCGCCGACGCCGAAGTTCCAGTTGAAGTCGGAGTTGCCCGCTCGGATCAGGGTGTTACGGGCGATGGTGGTGGTGCCGGAGACCGCGGTGCCCTGGCCGGAGTTGACGCCCGGGTAGCGGTTGGCGACGTGGATGCCGCCGCCGTTGGAGACGGTGTCGGCCACCACGTTGTCGGTGATCTGGATGTTCCTGCCGCCGTACGTGACGATGTTGTTGGCCAGCAGCGTGACGCCGACGGTGTTGAAGGTGAACTTGTTGTTCACGTTCGCCACCCTCTCGGCCCACATGGCCAGGCCGTCGTCCCCGGTGTTGCGGACGAAGGTGTTCGTCACCGTCGAGTTGGTGACGCCGATGTGGAAATTCACACCGTCGGCGGTCTGGTCGAGAATGCGGCTGTTCTTGATGGTGAAGTTGTCCATCGGGCCGTCCATCCAGGCCCCGACCTTGGTGTGCTGCATCCAGATGTTGTCCACGACGGAGTTGCTCATCGCGCCGCCGATGGCGTTGACCTGGTCGTCGTCCACCCGCTCCGTGATCTCGCCGATGATGGCGAAGTCCTTGAGCGTGACGTTGACGCTCGGGCCGCCCTCGTTGACGTACTTGCCGTAGACGCCGACGGCCTTGTGGCGCTGCGTGGGGTGGCGTCCGCCCAGCACGCTGTACCAGGGGCCGGCCCCGCGCAGGGTCACGCCGTCCACGATCACGTGGTCGTAGAGGTTGTAGGTGCCCTCGGGGATCCAGACCGTCTTGTTCTGGGCCTTGCCGGCGTTGACCGCGGCCTGGAAGGCCGCCGTGTTGTCGACGTTCGTGTTGTTCTTGACCGCGCCGAAGTCGTCGACGGAGAGCGAGTCGGCGGGGCGGGTGATCGGTGCGCCGACGAGCTCGAAGTCGGCCAGGTCCACCGTGATGGAGTTGGTGACGGCGGTCGTGGAGACCTGGATGCGGACCTTGGTGCCGGCGGGGAGCGTGGAGCCGAACATGGTCCGGGTCTCGTCATAGAAATGGTGCGGGTTGCTGCCGCCGGGGGTGTTGTTGAAGGGGTACCCGCCGTAGTACCAGCCGTACTTCGAGGTGAAGGTCAGGTCCTTGAGGTGGGAGCCGTTGACCCGGAGGCTGACCGGGGTGCTGAGGCCCGTTCCCGCCGCGTTGTCCGGCACGCTGTAACGGACGGTGACGGCGTTCGCGGGCTTGGTCAGCGTGAACTCGACGTACTTGCCGACGGCGTCCAGGAGCACGGCCCTGCGGCCCGAGGCCTCGGAGGCGAGACGGCCATAGATGCGGTCCGGTCCGATGATCTGGCCGTTCGTGGTGGCGTGCGCCGGGTCCTCGGCCTCGAACTCGGTGAAGGGAACTGTCGCTCCACGTCCTGTGACGTCGAAAATCGAATCGACCGCCACCGCGGCCGAGGCTCCCGGCGACATGAGGGCGGGGACCGCCAGCACTCCCGCCGTCAGTGCCAGGGCCGTGGCTGTCGTCCAGCCGCGTAACCTGCCGGTTTTCCTCATCGGGTGACCCTTCTTGGGGGGGAGAAGAGCCGGACCTCGGCGCGGCCGGGAACGAGCCGACCGCCGCCTGCCCGGAGAACTGCCCACACCATAAGATGACGGACAGATCACCGCAATGTTTCGACGAAAACATGCAAGGTAACGACTGCATTACGACATTTTAAGAACAGCTGTCTCGGTGTCGCCGCTGTCGGCCGCCGGGAAGCGGTCCCCGCCGGTGCTTTCGCGGCCATGAGCCGGATGTGGAGACGGGCCGTTCGGCCTCTCAGGGGCGAAGATGAGGTGGCAGATCATGACGCGTCTGCTATGAGGTACGGGCGCAAAGGCCTGAATATGCAAAGGTAAGGTGATTGTTCGTGACCACGTTTCGGATCAGTGAGGCCGCCGCGCTGCTGGGGGTGAGCCCCGACACCGTCCGCCGCTGGGTGGACGCCGGGCGGCTCGCGGCCCGGCGGGACGAGCACGGTCACCGGATGGTGGCGGGTGCGGATCTGGCGGCGTTCGCGCGTGCCCAGATCGAGTCCGAGAACGGCTCGGGGCTCTCCTCGGCGCGGAACCGTTTCCGCGGGATCGTGACCGAGGTGATCAAGGATGCGGTGATGGCCCAGGTGGAGATCGCCGCGGGTCCCTACCGGGTGGTGTCGCTGATGAGCCGCCAGGCCGCCGACGAACTGGGCCTGGAGGTGGGGGTGATGGCGGTCGCCGTGATCAAGTCCACCAATGTCGTCGTGGAGATCCCCGACCACGCCCGTACGGCGGGCTGACGGCCAGGTGAGCGGTAGGGCGGGTGTGTCGGGCGAGTCCCACGGGCGGGTGCCGGGTGACATGACGGGCGGGTCACCCCGGCGGGCGCCGGACGGCAGGGCGGGTGGCACGTCCGGCGCGGTGGCGGGCCGCCTGCCCTGGGTGCTGGTGCTGCCCGCGGTGGCCGGCATGCTCTTCCTGACGCTGCCGCTGGCCGGACTGCTGGTGCGCGCCCCCTGGTCCACGCTGGTCGAGAGGCTGGGCGAGCCCCATGTGCTGGAGGCGCTGCGCCTGTCGCTGGTGACCGCGACCCTGGCCACGCTGATATGCCTGCTCCTCGGCGTGCCGCTGGCCTGGCTGCTGGCCCGTGTCGACTTCCCCGGCCGCCGCCTGGTGCGGGCGCTGATCACGGTTCCCCTCGTGCTGCCCCCGGTGGTCGGCGGGGTCGCCCTGCTGCTCGTGCTGGGGCGGCGTGGCCTGATCGGCCAGTGGCTGGACGCCACCTTCGGCATCACCCTGCCGTTCACCACGGCGGGAGTCGTCGTCGCCGAGGCGTTCGTCGCCATGCCGTTCCTGGTCATCAGCGTCGAGGGCGCGCTGCGCGCGGCCGATCTGCGCTTCGAGGAGGCCGCCGCGACGCTGGGAGCGTCCCGCTGGATCATCTTCCGCCGTGTCACCCTGCCCCTGATCGCCCCCGGCATCGTCGCCGGAGCCGTGCTGTGCTGGGCCCGCGCGCTCGGCGAGTTCGGCGCCACCATCACCTTCGCCGGCAACTTCCCCGGCCGGACCCAGACCATGCCGCTGGCCGTCTATCTCGCCCTGGAGACCGAACCCGAGGCCGCGATCGTGCTCAGCCTCGTCCTGCTCGCCGTCTCAGTGATCATCCTGGCCGGCCTGCGCGAGCGGTGGGTGAGTGCCCCGTGACGCTGAACGCCCGTCTTGTCGTCACCAGGCCCCGCTTCCACCTGGACATCGAACTGGAGGTCGCCGCGGGACAGGTCGTCGCCCTGCTCGGCCCCAACGGCGCGGGCAAGACCACGGCGCTGCGCGCGCTGGCCGGGCTCACCGCCCTGTCCGGCGGGCGGATCAGCCTGGACGGCGAGGCGCTGCACACCCTGGCGGCCGAACGACGTCCGATCGGCGTGGTCTTCCAGGACTACCTGCTCTTCCCGCACCTGTCCGCGCTGGACAACGTCGCCTTCGGGCCCCGCTGCCGTGGCGCCTCCAGGGCGGAGGCGCGGCGCGGCGCCGCGGTCTGGCTGGAGCGCGTCGGCCTGGCCGGGCACGCCACGATGAAACCCCGGCAGCTCTCCGGCGGTCAGGCCCAGCGCGTCGCGCTGGCCCGCGCCCTCGCGGTGGAGCCTCGCCTGCTGCTGATGGACGAGCCGCTGGCGGCCCTGGACGCCCACACCCGCCTGGAGATCCGCTCCCAGCTCCGCCGTCACCTGGCCGACTTCGGCGGCGCGACGGTCCTGGTCACCCACGATCCGCTGGACGCCATGGTGCTCGCCGACCGCCTGGTCGTCATCGAGAACGGCGCCGTCGTGCAGCAGGGCACTCCCGCAGAGGTCGCCCGGCGTCCGCGTACCGACTACGTCGCCCGCCTGGTCGGCCTCAACCTCTACCAGGGCGCCGCCGCCGGACAGCAGGTCTCCGTCGGAGAGGTGCTCTTCAGCGTCGCCGAGCATCTGGAGGGCCCCGCGTTCGTCGCCTTCCCGCCCAGCGCGGTCGCGCTGTATCGGACCCGTCCCGACGGCAGCCCGCGCAACCTCTGGCAGGCCACGATCGAGGGCATCGAACGGCACGGCGACAGCGTCCGCATCCACCTGGCCGGGCCGATCGCCGCCGCGGCCGACGTCACCCCCGCCGCCGTCGCCGACCTCGACCTCACCCCCGGACAGCGGATCTGGGCGTCGGTCAAGGCCACCGAGACCCACGTCTACCCGTTCTGACGCCCTGGCCGGCGGGATGGACGGCGATCCGCGTGGCGGCACGGCCGCCGGAACCCCGGTGAGCATAATGACGTGGAGGGGGGGATGACCTATGCGCGTTGCCGTGCTCGGGATGGGCATGATGGGGCGGGCGCTGGCCCGGCGGTTGCTGGGGCTCGGTTTCCAGGTCACGGTGTGGAACCGCACGCCGGGCCGGGCGGACGAGCCGGTCAGCCTCGGCGCCGTCGAGGCGGCCTCGCTTGGAGAGGCGGTGCGGGCGGCCGATGCGGTGCTGCTGTCGCTCGCCGACGGCCGGGCGGTCCGCGAGGTGATGGCCCAGCTCGTCCAGGCAGGCCCGATCGAGTCGACCAGGCCGGTCGTGGCCGACCTGAGCACCGTCGCCCCGGCCACGGCCCGCGAGATGCGGGACCTGGTGCCGGGAGGCCGATTCGTGGCGGCCCCCGTGCTCGGCGGTCCCTCGGCCGTCGCCGAGGGGAAGGCCACGGTCCTGGTGGGTGGCGAGCGCGACCTCGTCGACGAGCTGAAGCCGGTGTGGACGGAGGCCTTCGCCTCCTACTCCTACTGCGGCGCCGACCCCGGCGCCGCGCTCGCTTTCAAGCTGCTGAACAACTACCTGCTCATGTCCGGAATCGCGGCGCTCGCCGAGGTGACGGCCACGAGCCAGGCCGCCGGCCTCGACAACGTGCTGCTGCACGACTTCCTCTTCCAGTGGCCCACCGTCGCGCCCGCCCTGCACAACCGGATCGACGACGTCCTGGCCAGCGACCACCAGGGCTGGTTCACGACGAGGCTCGCCGCCAAGGACGTGCGGCTCGCCGCAGAGCTGGCCGAGTCGAGCGGTCTTGAGCTGCCCGTCGCCCGGCTGGTCGAGCGGCGTTACGAGGAGGCGGCCGAGCGCGGCTGGGGCGACGCCGACATCGGCGCGATCGTCGAGCTGCTGCGCGGCGGATCACGCTAGGCGTACTGCCCGGACGGACGCCCCGCGGCGTTGTCGTCATCGCCCATGACTCCGTCATGAGCTCCTCCTCCGCCGTGCGGGGCGTCCGTCCGGCCGGTCCGGCGTCAGCGGGTTCTCGCCACCTCGGCGGCCACGGCGCGGAACGCGGCCAGCGTCTCGCCCTGGTTCTGGTCCAAGGCGGAGCGGGCCGACTTGACGACGACCACCCCGTGCCTGGGCGAGACGTAGATGTACTGCCCGCCGAGCCCGGCGGCCATGAAGTCGCCCCGGCCGTCGCCGCCGAGCCACCAGTGCAGCCCGTAGCCGGGGCTGAAGGAAGCGGAGGGTGTGGTCGACTTCCTGACCCAGGAGCGCGGCACCACCTGGCGCCCTCCTGCCCGCCCGTCGCGGAGGTAGAGCAGGCCGAACCGGGCGAAGTCGCGGTCGGTGGCGTGGTAGCAGCAGTAGCCGAGGCTGTCGCCGCCCGAGTCGCTGTCGACGCGTACCGTGGACGCCATGCCGGCGGGCTGCCAGATCTTCTTCTCCACGTACCGGTGGTACGGCGTGCCCGTGGCGCGGCTGACGAGCTTGGCGAGCACGAAGGAGTTCATGCTCGTGTACTCGAACCTGCTGCCGGGTTTCCAGCCGCGTACCTGCCGCGCCGCCAGTTTCGTGACCGACTGGCCCCGGATGGCGCTCCTGTGCAGGTCAGGCACGTCGGAGCGCTCCTCCCAGTCGATTCCCGACGACATCCGGAGCAGGTCGCGGATGGACACTCCGTTGTAGCCCGAGCCGCGTAGTTCGGGCAGATAGCCGGTCACCGGGTCGTCGATCGAGCGGATGTGCCCCTCGTGCAGGGCGATGCCGACCGCGGCCGACGTGAAGGACTTCGCCATCGACCAGGACTGGAACCGGGTGTCGGGATCGGCCTGGACGTAGCGCTCGTTCACGATCTGCTGGCCGTCCAGGACGACGAAGCCGTTGGTCTTCGTTCGTGCGAGAAAGCTGTCAAGGGTGTGCCCGCGTCCCTTGTAGGTGTAGGTCACGGAGAGCCGCCTGGGGGCGCTCCGTAGTTCGACCGGATGTGCCGACGGCCACATGAGGTCGAAGGAGTCCGCCCTGGTGGCGGCCGAGGTGAAGGAGACCGGCGCCGTCCGGGCCAGGGCGGGAGCCGCCCCGGCGGTCAGTGCGAGCGCGGTGATCGTCGCGACGACCGGTCCTCGCAGGCGGTGGCTGATGTCGATCCTTTCCATGTTCCCTCCGGTGAACTCGGCGGTGGGGGAGTCGCTCGCGTACGGCGGGAATCGTGGCACGCTTTTCTGGCAGTTCTCTGGCAGGGGCCGGCTGGTTCCCCATACGGTCACCGCCCGGAGTCCTCCGGGTGAGGTCTCCCCGGTGAGGGCTCCCGGTGGTGGGCGCGGGCGGGCAGCCCGCCCGGGTCACGAGCCGCCCGATGGCCCGATGCGCCCGTACAGCACGAGGGCCCAGGCAAGGCAGCCGAAGGCGGCGACGCACGCCACGGTGCGGGCGAGGTTCCAGCGAACCCACATCGCCTCGAACCGCTCGCGCACCGCCGCGAGGTCGGCGACGCCGTCGGGCTCCCCGGCCGCGTCGAGCGCGTTGTTGAGCGGCACGTTGACCCGCATGGTGATGACGAGCACCACCACGTACAGGACGAGCGCGGCCACGATCCAGGGCAGTACGGGGAGTCCCTCCCGGTGGAGGTGGAGCACCGCGGCCAGGACGGTCAGCACCAGCGCGCCGCCGAAGCAGACGGCGAACCAGCCGTTGAGGATCGCCACGTTGATCCGCCGCATCGCGCCGACGAAGGTCCGGTCGTCCGTCTGGCCCAGGCCGGGCATGACGGAGCAGGTGTAGGCGTAGAAGAGGCCCGCCATGAGCCCCACGGTGATCGTCGCCGCGACCAGCGCGACGCCTCGGAACAGCATCAACATCACATCCTCCATGACTGTCGTCGAAGCTTCGGCGGCGGGAGCGGACGCGCTCGCCGCCACCGGGGTCCCGGGCGGGCGGAACCGACACGAGGCGGCACCCGTGCGCCCCGCTCGCCGCCGTCCCGCTAGGCCCTGTCCTGCGGATCTTGCCGTGGCGAGGATCGGTCAGGTGGTGTCTCGCAAGGCGGAGGAGGGAGCCGCAGCGTGCTGCGGTGACCGA
>NZ_JBEOWJ010000037.1:0-13736 GCF_040295965.1 Streptosporangium sp. NPDC002544
CGGTCAGGCGGCGCCTCGCCGCGTTGTCGTCGGTCACCGCAGCACGCTGCGGCTCCCTCCTCCGCCTTGCGAGACACCACCTGACCGATCCTCGCTACGGCAAGATCCGCAGGACAGGGCCTAGTTGAACGAGTCTCCGCAGGCGCACGAACCCGTGGCGTTCGGGTTGTCGATCGTGAAGCCCTGCTTCTCGATCGTGTCGACGAAGTCGACGGTGGCACCCACGAGGTAGGGCGCGCTCATCCGGTCGGTGACCACGCTCACGCCGTCGAAGTCGGAGACGACGTCACCGTCCATCGAACGGTCGTCGAAGAAGAGCTGGTAGCGCAGGCCGGAACAGCCACCGGGCTGCACGGCCACGCGCAGCTGGAGGCCCTCCTCGCCCTGCTGCTCCAGCAGGCTCTTGACCTTCGCGGCGGCCGCGGAACTGAGGATCAGGCCCTGCGCCGTGGTCTCGCTGCTCTCAACCGACATGTGGTGACTCCCGCGTCTGCGTCAGCCGCTCCCCGGGAACGGCTGTCTGTTTCTGACGTCCTTCTTAGACGCTACCAACACCCGTCCCCCCTTACACATTCCTGAGACGACGCACACCTCCTCCTTCGGACAAAACTCCCTCCCACGGAATAAAGCCCCAACAGCGTGTGTCATCATTAGTCGTCACTTCGACGATAAGGGGGTGTGGCCATGACGACCACCGAGATCGGGCTTCCGCTCTTCGTCCTGGGCAGGGGCGTGGACCCGCACAGCGAGCGCGGTGTCGACTGTCCCGGCGAGCTGCCGGCCGCGTCCGACCCGGCGCTGGTGGAACGCGCCAGGAAGGCGAAGGCGGCGCTCGGCGACAGGGTCTTCGTACTGGGCCACCACTACCAGCGTGACGAGGTCATCCAGTTCGCCGACGTGACCGGCGACTCGTTCAAGCTCGCCAAGGAGGCCGCGGCCCGGCCCGACGCCGAGTACATCGTCTTCTGCGGCGTGCACTTCATGGCCGAGTCCGCCGACATCCTCACCTCCGACTCCCAGAAGGTGGTGCTGCCCGACCTCGCCGCCGGGTGCTCGATGGCCGACATGGCCACCTTCGACCAGGTCGAGGAGTGCTGGGAGGTGCTCCAGGACGCCGGGATCGCCGGTCGCACCGTGCCCGTCACCTACATGAACTCCAGCGCCGACATCAAGGCCTTCTGCGGACGCAACGGCGGCACCGTCTGCACCTCCTCCAACGCCAGGCGCGCCCTGGAATGGGCCTTCTCCCGCGGGGAGAAGGTGCTCTTCCTCCCCGACCAGCACCTGGGCCGCAACACCGCGGTGCTGGAGATGGGCCTGTCACTGGACGAGTGCGTCGTCTACAACCCGCACCGGCCGAACGGCGGCCTGACCGCCGAGCAGCTCGCGGGCGCCAAGATGATCCTGTGGAAGGGGCACTGCTCGGTACACGGCCGTTTCAGCGCCGAGTGCGTGGACGACGTCCGCGCGCGCATCCCCGGCGTCAACGTGCTGGTCCACCCCGAGTGCAGGCACGAGGTCGTCACCAAGGCCGATCATGTCGGTTCGACCGAGTACATCATCAAGAAGATCGAGGCGGCTCCCGCCGGGTCCTCCTGGGCGGTGGGCACCGAGCTGAACCTGGTCAAGCGGCTCGGCGCCATGTTCCCCGACAAGGACGTGACGTTCCTGGACCGGACCGTCTGCTACTGCTCGACGATGAACCGGATCGACCTGCCGCACCTGGTGTGGGCGCTGGAGTCGCTCGCCGCCGGCCAGGTCGTCAACCAGATCACCGTGGACGACGACACCGCCCACTGGGCTCGGGTCGCCCTGGACAGGATGCTGGCGCTGCCCTGACCACGAGGTGGACGGGCCCCGGTGGGTGGTGACCCGCCGGGGCCCGTCGTGTGCCGGGAACCTGTCGCGTACCCGGGATCGGGGGAGCACCGCGTGAGCGGGGCCTAATCCAGCTCGTAGACCACTCTGACGCTGACCGACACGTCCTGGCGGCCGGGGCTGATCGACGCCTTGTCCGCGATCGCGCCGGCGGCGAAGAACGGCCGCGGCGGGGTGACGTTCTCCTCGCTGATCTCCAGCGCACGGCCGAGCCTGCGCCCCGCGAGCCTGGCGTACTGCGCGGCGCGGGTCTTGGCGTCCCTGAAGGCGGCCTCGCGCGCCAGCCTGAGCGGCGCGCGGTTGTCGGAGACCTCGAAGGAGACGCTGTCCAGCCGGACCGCCTCGCCGACCGCGACCGCCGCGTCGATCACGTCGTCCGCGGTGTCCAGGTCCCGCACCACCGCCTCGACCCCCTGCGCGGCCCGGTAACCGGAGATCGTGGGGTAGTCCTTGTACTGGGGGCCCAGGGACAGCTCGTTGGTCCGCAGGTCCTTGGCCGCGATACCGGCCGCCAGCAGCGCCTTCGTCAGCGCGGCGGCGACGACGCGGGCGGCGGTGAACGCCTCTCCCGCGGTGGAACGGACCACCTCGACACCGGCGTCCAGTTTCATGACGTCGGGGGTGACCGACAGACGTCCCTCGCCCACGATCGTGATCTGTGGCCGGTCGTCCTCCCGTACCGTCGCCGTGGAGGGTGCGGAGTCCGCGAGCGCCGTGCCACCGAACAGGCCCACGGAGACGAGTGCGGCCGAGACCACTGCCTGAGACATCTTGATCATAGGGGCATGGCACCACGGGGCGGCGGCCTCGGCGGCGAGCCCTCCTGGGGATCTGCCGTGTCTTGGCCCAATCCCGGGACGGGTATTTATCTTCCGCCGGTCAGATCCGGGCGAGCTCCCGCCACCAGCCCAGCAGCCCCGCGTCGCCCTCGACGGCGTAGTCGTCGACGCTGCGCCGCCCCCATACGACCTGGAGCAGGTCCGCCGACGTGGCCGCGCGCACGGTCACGCTCCCCGGCTGCAGGGACCGCCGGTGGTGGAAGCGGTCGGGGTCGAGGGTGATCACCCACCCGGCTCCGGTGTCGGCCTGCAGGGAGATCGTCTCGCCCCCGCCCCTCAGCTCGGCCACCCCCGGATTCCACAGCGCGTACGGCAGGACATCGAGGAACTCCTCGACCCCGTCGGCCGCCACGTCCTCGTCGACCGAGACCGGAACGCCCAGCGCGAGCTCGGCGTCCATCCGGTGCACCAGGGTCTCGTGGAGCATGCGCCTGGACCAGAACCGCACCCGCTGCTCCCCGCCCCAGGCCCACATCGGCGCCTGCGGATCCTGCGACAGCAGCGCCTCGGACAGCAGGGTGGCCCCCGCACCGAGCCAGGCGGGGTAACCGCTCGCGTCGGCCGGCAGGCCCATGTCCATCCCGCGGCGGTCGTAGCGCCGCTCGGCCAGGTCGGCGACCATGGTGGCCACCCACCGGTGTATGCCACCGGTGTGGGTGACGAGCCTGGCCAGGTCCCAGCCAGGACAGGTCAGCACGGGAACGGACATGTCGCGCTTCCTCAGGACATCGGCCATCCGGGCGACCTCCGCGGTGGCCGCCGAGACATGCTCGGCGTGAGTCCATTCCCTCATGTCAGCCCTCCCGGGTGAAACGCATGAACTGCTTCTCGTACTCCTTGGCATTGGTGGTGGTGGCCAGCACCCGCTGCGACCGCCCCTCGAAGTCGAACACCACGGCCTCGTAGCCGGAACCCTTGCGCCGCCAGCCCGCGATGTGCTCGTCGTCGTACCAGCCGATGAGCCGCTCGGTCTCGAACGGGATCCGGACCTTCGCCGGGGCGTCGGAGGCGGTGGACCAGACGCAGATCTCCTTCTTGCTCTCCTTGCAGTACGTGAGCAGTGACGATCCCGACGGGGAGATGTCGTCGTTCTCGACGGTGATCGGGGTTCCCACGTCCAGCAGGGTCTGCAGCACGGTGCCCTGCAGGTCGTAGAAGCGGATGCGCTGGGTCTTGCCGGTGAGCGCCCAGGTGCCGACGGCGCGGCCGTCACCCCGCCAGAAGTAGCTCCACTGGCCCGCGTCCTTCTCCTTCACCCGGACGATCCTGGCCTTCTTCGTGGCGACATCGATGATCGCGAAGCCGTACTCCTTGCTGGTGTTGTCCACGGCCTCGTACAGCGTCACCAGGCCACGTTTGCCGTCCGGCGACCACTGCGGCAGCGTCGGGTAGACCGGCGCCTTGGTAATCCTGATCTTGCTCGCCGCGCCGGTGCGCTGGTCGATGACCGACACGATCGAGTAGTTCTGCGCGTCGTAGATCCGGTCGGTACCCAGCGCCTGGGTGCCCGCGGCGTTGAGCGTGTAATGGAAGTACTTGTCGTTCTTGGCGAACCGGTTGGTCCCGTACTTCCTGACGTAGAGGGTCTTCTCCCAGTCGAGGCTGTAGGAACTCAGCTTGATCGGGTCCTGGGGGCTCTCATGGAGCGTGATCGAACTACCGGGCAGCTTGATCCTGCTGGTCGTCTGCGGCACCGTCGACGTGTTGGGGGGCGGGGTCACGGCGGAGGTGGGGGGGCTCGTCTCCTTCGTACCGCCGGTCTGCGGGCTGTCGCTCTGGGTGACGCCCGCCTGGGGGTCGCCCGGCGTCTCGGTGCTGCCGCCGCGTACCGCCAGCACGACGCCCCCGGCCACGAGGGCGGTGGCCAGCAGGCCGCCCACGACCGCGAACCACACCCCGCGCCCGCTCCTGGCGGGAGCGGGCTGTCCCGGATATCCAGGTGATCCGGGGTTCTGGTACGGGGCGCCGTCATGGGAGGGATGGGGCGCGGGACCGCCGTAGGACTGTGGACCCGGAGGCCCCTGATATCCCTGCTGCGGGTATCCCGGCCCCTGCTGCGGATACTGGGCGTAGCCGTGGGACTCGGACGGCTGCGTGTAGCCGTGGGACTCGGACGGCCGGGTGTGGCCACGGGGTTCGGAGTGCTGGAGGTAGCCCACCGGGCCGCCCTGCGGGCCCTGCGCGGGGTATCCCCCTCCGGCCCCCCCGTGCTGGGGATACGGCTGCGGCTCCGGGTGATGGGGATAGCCCTGCTGCGCGCGGTCGTCGCCTCCCGGATGCCGCTGCACGTACGCGGTGGGGACGGGCTCGCTCCCGGCGGGGTAGCCGCCGGGGCCGGGGCCGGTCCGCTGCGCCGCGGCCGCCGAGCCCTCGGCGAGGATGCCGCGGGGCGCGGTGGGCGGTGCGGCGCCGGTCGGCCCGCCCGCGTGGCCGAGCAGCCGCAGCAGCGCCTCGCCCGCCGTGGGCCGCTGGGTGGCGTCCTTGGACAGGCACTGCCCGACCAGGTCGCGCAGCGCCGGATCGGTGATCGCCCCCAGATCGGGTTCCAGGTTCATGATCCGGTTGAAGATCGCAGGCAGGCTGTCCGTACCGAACGGCGGCTGCCCGGTGGCCGCGAAGACCATCGTGCAGCCCCAGGCGAACATGTCGGCGGGAGAGCCCGCGTTCTCCCCCGCCAACTGCTCGGGGGTCATGTAGGAGGGGGTGCCGATCGCCATCGCGGTCAGCGTGGAGGTGCGGTCGAGCGCCTTGGCGATACCGAAGTCGATCACTCGGGGGCCGTCGGGGGCCAGCAGCACGTTGGAGGGCTTGAAATCGCGATGGACGATTCCCGCCTGGTGGATCGCGACGAGCGCGGTGACCGTGCCGATCGCCAGGCGGTGCAGGGCCGCGCCGTGCCGGGGGCCCTCGGTGGCCAGGACCGCGTCGAGCGTCGGGCCGTCGATGTACTCGCTGACGATGTACGGGCGATGCTGGTCGACCCCGGTGTCGATCACCGCGGCGGTGCAGAAGGGAGCGACCCGCTGGGTCGTGCTGACCTCACGGACGAAACGCTCCATCGCCTCCTCGTCCTGCGCGAGGTCGGCACGGAGCAGCTTGACCGCGACACGGGCACCGGTCGGGGAGACTCCCAGGTAGACCGTTCCCTGACCACCCTCGCCGAGCCGGGCGGTGAGCCGGTACTCCCGCACGTGCTCGGGATCCCCGGGCCGCAAGGACGCGAGGTCCGCCATGGTCACACCCTTCTTCCGTGATGAACTTCCGGACCCATTGTGGGGGCAAAGGGTCACAGGACGTGCATCAAACCGCAAGTCGGACGGACCTCGATAGCGCGTTCCAGACGGCCTTTCAGCATCCCCGGAAGGGGCGGAACGCCTTGTCCGAGAGCCGGAGACGATCTTGGGGAGGAACGGGCCGGACAGGGACCCGCCCGGCCGGCGGAACGGCTCAGAGGCCGGGCGCGCCCCAGAGGGGGAACCAGCGGCCGAGATCCGGCTCGATCTCCAGCTCACCGCCGATCGCACCGCGTACCTGCAGCTCCAGCGCGTTGTCCCGGCGCCCCGCCTGTCCGGGCAGCGGGGCGAACGGGTAGAAGGTGCCCTGCTTGTAGAGGTAGACCATGGCGAGCCCGCGGCCGTCGGGGGTGGCGAAGGAGACCAGCGAGCAGAGCAGCGAGGGGCCGAAACCCGCCGCCTCAAGGGAGGAGTTGACCGCGTGCAGGTCGGTGACCAGATCACCGAGCAGGTCGGGCGTGCGGCGGACCAGCAGCCATGTGTAGCCGTAGGAGTCCTTCGACACCTCCACCGGAGGGCCGCCTCCGGCGTCCAGCAGCTGGGTGATGTCGCGCTCGAGCGCGGCGAACGCCCCGCCCTCGGCCGAGCGGAAGCAGACCGCCCCCAGCCCGGTCGGCGCCAGATCGGTGGCCGCCTGCAGGGTCACCGCGGCCGAGGGCAGCGCGAACAGCGCGTCCAGGTCGGCCTTGGCCGGTTTACCTCGGCCCAGCAGAGCATCCCACCAGCGCATCCGGTCTCTTCCCCTTCACCGCTTCCACAGAACGGCGCTCCCGCCGCCCACCGGTAGTCCTACTCACCCGCCCTGCCCGAGCTGGGCGGAGATCCTGCCGAGCTGGTCAAGGCGCTGCTCCAGCGGCGGGTGGGTCGCCAGCAGCGCGCTCAGGCCCGCCTTGCCGGACAGAGCCGGCGCGAAGAAGAAGGCGTTGAACGGCTCAGCCTCGCGCAGGTCCCTCGTCGGGATGCGCGCCATCTCGCCACTGATCTTGACGAGGGCGCTGGACAGGGCCGACGGGCGCTGGGTGAGCAGCGCTCCCGCGCGGTCGGCGGCCAGCTCCCGGTAGCGCGACAGGGCCCGGGTGAGCAGGAAACTGACCGCGTACACCAGGACCGAGACGAGCATGATGATCAGGCCGATCGGCAGTCCGCCCCGGTCGTCGCGCCCGCGTCCCAGGCCGCTGTAGAGCGCGACCCTGGTCATGAGCCCGGCGACTATGCCGAGGAAGGACGCGATCGTCATGACCGCGACGTCCCGATGTGCCACGTGGGACATCTCGTGGGCCAGCACGCCCTCCAGCTCACCGGCGTCGAGCCGGCGCAGCAACCCCGTGGTCACGCAGACCACGGAGTTCTTCTGGTTGCGGCCGGTGGCGAACGCGTTCGGAACATCCGAATCGGCGATCGCCACCCGCGGCTTGGGCATGTCGGCCAGAGCGCACAACCGGTCGATCATGCCGTGCAGCTCCGGCGCCTCCTGCGGGGACACGACACGTCCGTGCATCGCGAACAGCGCGATGCGGTCGGACATGAAGTACTGCACGAGGAGCATGACGCCGGCGATCAGCAGTACCGCGACCGCACGGACGCCCAACGCGATCAGTACGGCCACGAAGACGACATAGAGCAATCCGAGCAGGAACATGGTGATCACCATGCGCCTGGTCAGGCCCCGGTCCGGGGCGAACCGGGTTTGTACCATATGCCCAGGCTATCCGGGAATCAGGCCCTCGTTGCCGAGCATCTCCCGAACTTCTTCCATGGAAGCGTCAGCCGGGGGCAAAATCAGCTCCGAGGACTCCAGGCTGTCGTCGGGCAGCGCCTTGCCGACATGGCGGACCTTGTCCAGCAGGGCGTGCAACCGGGCACGGAAGACCTCTTCCTCACCCGCCTCGATGGCGGCCTCCAGCTCGGCGTCCAGGGTGTTGAGCACGTCGAGATCGGCGGGGGCGATGTCGATCTGCCCCTCCCCCATGATGCGGACGATCACAGGCCCTCCCCAGGCTGGCGCAGCTGCTGCGTCTGATTGGACTGCGGGTGTTGCTGCGGCTGCTGCTGCGGCTGCTGCTGGCCGGGACCGGACGTGATCGCGCCCTGGGGCCCGGTGCCCTGGCCGAGCTCGGCCTTCATCCGGGCGATCTCCAGCTCCACGTCGTGGCCGCCGCCCATGCGGTCGAGCTCGGCCTGGATGTCGTCGCCACGCTGCCCGCTGAAGTCGTCGAGCGCGCCGCTGGCCAGCAGCTCGTCGATGGCACCCGCGCGGGCCTGCATGGAGGCCGTCTTGTCCTCGGCACGCTGGATCGCCAGACCGACGTCGCCCATCTCCTCGGAGATGCCGGAGAAGGCCTCGTTGATCCGCGTCTGCGCCTCGGCCGCGGTGTAGGTCGCCTTGATCGTCTCCTTCCTGGTGCGGAAGGAGTCGACCTTGGCCTGCAGCCGGTGGGAGGCCGTGGTGAGCTTCTCCTCCTCGGCCTGCAGGTTGTCGTGCTGCACGCGAAGGTCCGCGATCTGGGTCTGCAGGCTGCCGCGGCGGGTCAGCGCCTCGCGGGCCAGGTCCTCGCGACCGACCCCGAGCGCCTTGCGGCCCTGCTCCTCAAGCTTGCGCGCCTGCGCCTCGATCTGGTTGATCTGAAGCTCCACGCGCTTGCGCGAGGTGGCGACATCCGCCACGCCCCGGCGTACCTTCTGCAACAACTCCAGCTGGCGCTGATATGAGTAGTCCAGGGTTTCGCGAGGATCTTCCATCTTGTCCAACGCGTTGTTCGCCTTGGACCTGAAGATCAGCGAAAGTCTCTTCATCACGCTCATGCGCGTCGGCCGTCCCCTTCTTCAAGTGCGCTTCGGGTCACCCCAAGTGATTCCAGCCCCCCGAAAAGCACCGGAGCCACCATAGGGTTCACCCTACGCATAACGCGCGGGGGCGTCACTAAGTTGCACTCCCGGTAGGCTGACGTTGTGTTCCGACGTACCCAGACCACCGCGGACGACTCCCCCGCCTCCGCTAACGATCCTAAGCCTGCGGGCAAGGGGCGTCCCACACCCAAGCGACGGGACGCCGAAGGCCGTCGCCGGCAGCCGGTGAACGCCCCCAACAACCGTAAAGAGGCCTACAAGCAGCTCCGCGAGCGCCAGGCGAACGACCGCGCCAAGGCGCGCGAGGGGATGCTACGCGGCGACGAACGCTACTACCCCGCCCGCGACAAGGGGCCTGTCAGGAAGTTCGCGCGCGACTGGGTCGACTCCCGCCGCGTCGTGAGCCAGTACTTCCTGCCGTTCTCCCTGCTGATCCTGCTGCTCACCTGGATCCCCTTCCCGACCGACGTCCGCGGTTACGTCTACGTCGCGGTGATCACGATCGGCTGGCCGATCATGATGGTCGGCGTGCTGCTCACCTCGATCTGGGTGTCCTGGAAGGTGAAGAAGCTCGCCGCCGAGAAGTTCCCCGGCGAGAACCTCAAGGGTGTCGGCTTCTACGCCGCCATGCGCGCGCTGCAGATCCGCAAGCTGCGCTTCCCCCCGCCCACCGTCCTGCCCGGCGGCAGGCCGGTCCCGCCGAAGAAGTAGTTCGCGGCACATCGGCTTTCGAGCCCCGTTCCTCTCCCGGAGGGACGGGGTTCTTCGTGTCCCGCCCCGGCGGCGGGGAGTCCCTGCCCGTGCTCGCGGGCGAGAGCGACACTCATGCCTTCCCTCCCGAAGCCGGGATCGGCGACGCCCAGGCCTGCCGTGATCACGACTCGACGACGTCCCAGTCCAGCTCGCCGTCGGTCACCACCGGCTTCCAGTGGCCGACGGATCCGCCGGTCTCCAGGGCGTTCGCGGTCGCCTTCAGCAGACCGTAGTACGAGCGGATCCGGATGCCGCCGGGGGTGAAGCTCATCTGGCCCTCGTGATCGGTACGCCCGACGTCGCGCGCCACGGAGTCGATCACCAGGTGGTCGCCGCTTCCGTTGGCGCCGAACGGGATCATCCGCCCGTCCCACCATTCCGCCCGCGAGCCGATGCCGGTCGCGCCGATGTCCTCCCCGTCCGTCCCGCAGAGCCGCCGCCAGGTGTCGCGGATCCCGCGAACCCCCTGGTTCAGGCTACCGATGAAGCCGAACGGCCAGGTGTCGCCCACGACGCGGGCCCCGTCGTGCCGTAGCAGGGAGGCACGCAGGTCGTCGGGGAAACGCAGGCCCATCTGCGCCTCGGCGATGGCGATCGTACGGGCCCTGGCGGGCCTGCCCAGCGTGCGAAGGCTCTCGGGGGCGTTGGCCGCCAGCCACCTCTCGATGCGGCGCCACTGGTGGTTCACCGCCCGGGTCACCCCGGGGTCGATCGCCCGTACCCTCGGGACCCTCACCTGCGGCCGGCAGTCCGCGTCGGGAACCGCCACGGGGGACTCGTCCGGCGGCGGGGCGGGGTCGGCCGCGACGGAGTCCGGAACGACCACGACGTCGACCAGGCACGGACCGGTGGCCCGGATCATCGGCCCCTCCTCCGCCGAGTAGCGGATCTCCGGCTCCAGTGCCTGCCCCGTCCTCGGCCCGCATCCGTCCTTCGCATCCGGCGGGCTCCACAGGGCGATTCCCTTGACGGCCCGCGTCCCCTCCGAGAAGACCGCGTTCTCCAGGACCTGGGTGCCGAAGGCGAGCAGGCAGAGCCCGATCCCGACGGCGCCCCAGCGGACCAGGCGGCTCTTGACCGCCCCGTCCAGCGGCTCGCGCGGCGGCCTGGGCGCGAACGTCCGTTCAACGGCGGATCGGAAGGCGGAAGGGGGGCCGGTGGCGTACCGCCCGAGGTCCTCCTCGGTGGGGACGCCGAGGAGCGGCGCGGGAGGCCAGCGCGGCGCGTGCCCGGTTCCGGAGGCCGTCTCCTTCGCCGGTGAGCCGATCGCCCCCTTGACCGGAGAGTCGTCCCGGGGGCCGTCCTCCGGTCTCCGCCACCGGCGGACGACCACCACGACGACCGCCGCCAGCGCCCCGGCGGCCAGCGCCAGCCATACCCTCCGCGAAGTGATCAACCGCAACACGCCCGGCAGGGTATCCCGAATCGGGCACCCACTAATGTCAGAGCATGGAATTCCGCCACCTTGGCCGGAGTGGTCTCATGGTCAGTGAGATCAGCTACGGCAACTGGATCACCCACGGTTCCCAGGTAGAAGAGGACGCCGCCAAGCAGTGCGTGCGGGCGGCGCTCGACGAGGGGATCACCACCTTCGACACCGCCGACGTGTACGCGGGCACCAAGGCGGAGGAGGTTCTCGGCCGCGCCCTCGCGGGCGTCCGCCGCGAGTCTCTGGAGATCTTCACCAAGGTCTACTGGCCGACCGGTCAGGGCCCCAACGACCGCGGCCTGTCGCGCAAGCACATCACCGAGTCCCTGCACGGCTCGCTACGCCGTCTGCAGACCGACTACGTCGACCTTTACCAGGCACACCGCTTCGACTACGAGACACCGCTTGAGGAGACCCTCAAGACCTTCGACGACCTCGTACGCCAGGGCAAGGTCCTCTACGTCGGCGTCAGCGAGTGGACCGCCGAGCAGATCGGCCGGGCCCTGAAGATCGCCGACGAGATGGGCTTCGACCGCCTGATCTCCAACCAGCCCCAGTACTCCATGCTGTGGCGGGTCATCGAGGCAGAGGTCGTGCCGCTGAGCGAGAAGGAGGGCATCGGCCAGATCGTCTTCTCTCCCATCGCCCAGGGCGTGCTCACCGGCAAGTACCTGCCGGGGCAGCCGCCCCCCGCCGGTTCCCGGGCCACCGACCCCACCGGAGGCAACTTCATCTCCCAGATGCTCAACGACGACGTGCTCACCCGCGTCCAGCGACTGGAGCCGATCGCCGCCGATCTCGGGCTGAGCATGGCCCAGCTCGCGGTGGCCTGGGTGCTGCAGAACCCGAACGTGTCCTCGGCCATCGTCGGCGCCAGCAGGCCCGAGCAGGTCCGCGACAACGTCAGGGCCTCCGGGGTGAGGCTGGACGCCGAGGTGCTCAAGAAGATCGACGACGTCCTCGGCCCGGTCGTCGAGCGCGACCCCGCCAAGACCGTCAGCCCCGAGCGGCGCCCCTAGAGCCTGTCCCGGCCACCACCGGACGGGGAGATCCCCTCGCCCCTTTTCACCGAGGGGCGAGGGACCGGTGCACCACTCGCCGTTCCTCAGTGATCGCCGGTTCGCGCCCGCCCGGTGATCCAGCGGGCCCGACGGGCTCTTCCCTCACTCCGGGCGCAGGGACATTCCCTCATACTCGATCTTCTCGTCCTCAAGCAGGGTGACCTTCTCGACCCCCGCCTCCAGCAGCTCACGCCAGTTCTCACCGAGCCACGACTCGGCATCGGCCTGGCTCGGGAACGTGTCGGACGGCGCGACACCCTCGACTACCTCGCCGCCATTCGCGTTTTCATAACGCCAGCGCCACGTCATGCCATAGCTCCTTCTCACGGATCCTGCCAGTGCCGTTCGGCGGCTCAGCGAACCCTACCTCTCCAGGACGCCCCCGAGCGTGGAGGCAGGATCATGGTCTCGCGCCCCGTCGCCCGGCTGTTTCCGGGCCCCCCGTACGCTGCGGAGGTCATCCGCTTCCGCCGGAAGGTGGAGGCTCGCAACTCCTTGAACCCGATGGGAGGCCGGGTGTGAAGGTCCTGATCTCCGGTACCGCGGCTGCGGCGGGCTGGCCGGCCTCGGGCTGCGGGTGCGCCTCCTGCGCCCGGGTCGCCCCCGGCCGCCGCCCCACGTCCGTGCTGCTCGGCGACTCCGTGCGGCTGCCGCCCACCGGCCCGCTCCCGCCCGGCTACCGCGCCTCGCCCGGTCCGGACGGCCTCACCGTCACCACCCCCGGCGGCCGGCGCGTCCTTTACGCCCCCACCGCTCCCCCGTACGAGGAGCGAGAGCCCGCCGGTCCGGGAGAGGCGCTGGACCTGGTGCTGCTGGACGTGCTCGACCGGCCGGAACGGCTGGGGGACCTGCGCTGGCGGGGCCTGGTCGGCGAGCGAACGCACGTGCTGGCCGTCGACCTCGACCACCGGGTACCGACGGAGGCGGAGCTGGCCCGGCGGGCAGACCTGTGGGGGGTGCGCGCCGTACCGGATGGCACGGTTCTCGACATCGGCGAGCCCCCGCCGCCTCCGGCTCCCCCGCCCCGAAGGACCCTGTTGCTCGGCGGGACCCGGTCGGGCAAGTCCGTGGAGGCCGAACTGCGGCTGGCGGCCGAACCCGAGGTCCGCTATGTCGCGACCGGGCCGTCCGGCGACGGCGATCCCGAGTGGCTGCGCCGGGTCCGGGCACACCGTGACCGCAGGCCCGCCCACTGGGAGACCACCGAGACCACGGACCTGGCCGGACTGCTGCGGTCCGCCGGAACCCCGCTGCTGATCGACGGGCTCGGCACCTGGGTCGCCTCCGTCTTCGACGAGTGCGACGCCTGGTCGGGCGGGGACGACCTGGACGCGGTCACGGCCCGGTGCGACGAGCTGGTGGCGGCCTGGCGGCAGACCCGGGCCCGGGTCGTGGCGGTCTCCGACGAGGTCGGCCTCGGCGTGGTGCCCGCCACCGCCAGCGGCCGGATGTTCCGTGACGTCCTCGGCCGCCTGAACCAGCGCCTCGCCGCGGAGTCCGAGGACGTCACCCTCGTCGTCGCCGGCCGTCTCCTTCCCCTTCCCTCCTGAGCCTCCGTTCGACGAGGGAATCGGGGGCCGGCATCGGCCCCCGCTCCTCCCCCCTGAGCCCGCGTCCCCTGAAAGAACCCCGAGGT